>CADBMC010000014.1 GCA_902795635.1 uncultured Coriobacteriaceae bacterium
ACGAGCGTGGGGTCCTCTACGTAGGAGATGCCGGCCTCGTCCAGGTACTGCTTGACCTTGGCATAGTGCGCGGCGCAGTCGTCGCACAGGTTGTCCTTTGCGAGGGGGGCGTCCGCCATAACCTCGCGGCAGTGGTCGTTCTTGCAGTCGAAGCTGCGCAGCGGGTTGATCTCGGCGCGCTCGCGGCAGTCCTCGCACATCTCGTCGGCGTGCTCGAGGATGTAGGCGCGCACGCGCTCGCGGTAGGCCGGGCGGCACTCGGCGTCGCCCATCGAGTTGATCTTGAGGCACAGGCTCTCGCGCGGGAGCCCCAGGCGCTCGAAGAAGGTCATGAGCATGATGATGGCCTCGGCGTCGGAGGCGGGGTCGGAGGCGCCGATCCACTCGAGGCCTACCTGGTGGAACTGGCGCAGGCGCCCCTTCTGCGGGCGTTCGCCGCGAAACATCGGCATGGCGTACCAGAGCTTGGCCGGGGCCGACCCCTGCGGCACGAGGTCGTCCTCCACCACCATGCGCACGACGCCGGCCGTGCCCTCGGGACGCAGCGCCAGGCGCTGGCGCGGCTTGAGGCCGCTCTCGCTCCCCGCCTCGATCACGCGGTCCAGCAGCGCGCCGCTCACCGCGCGGAACATCTCCTTGCGCACGACGTCGGTGGACTCGCCGATGCCGTGGACGAAGACGTCGAGCTGCTCGAGCGCGGGCGTCTCCACGCGGGAGAACCCATAGGGGCCGAACGTCTGCGCGGCCACCTCCTGCATGCGCTCCCAGGCAGCCATGTAGCTGCCGTAGAGGTCCTCGGTGCCCTGCGCCCTGTGTGCCTGCATGCCCGCTCCTTCGTGCCGCGCCGCAGAGCGCTCGCCTCGTGGCCGCGCCCGTCTCAAGCCCGTGTATGTATATTCGCAGGTGCAAGTATAGCCGCACGGGAGCGGGCGGCGGATGCGGCTAGGCGCCGTTGCCCAGGAAGACGCTCTTGCGATGGACGTCGAACTCCCGCTGCGAGATGCGCAGGTAGGTGATCTTGCCCGTCTCGCGCGTGGCCGAGCCGCTGTAACGGCCAGACATGCGGTTCACCGGGGCGGCCGGGTGGCGCTTCACCCAGCTGAGCTCGACGAAGCCGGAGAGCGTGACCTCCCGGCCGGCCTCCTCGGGGCTGCGATACCAGTACACGAGGCTGCCGCGCGAGCGCTCGGTGGAGGAGGCGAGCGTCTTGGACGACTCGAAGAACTGCACCGTCGTCTTGTCGCAGAGCCACCCGCGGATGAAGAGCTCGCCGTCGGCCTCCTGAATCTCCACGATGCGCGGCGTCTCGTAGAGCAGGTTGACCTCGCTCTCGCGCCCCTTGTCCGGCAGCGAGTAGTACTTCCAGTAGCCGCAGAGCGACTTGAACTCCATGTGCCGGCTCACCTTGTCGGAGGTGAGGAACAGGAAGATCGCGGAGAGGGCGCCCGAGACGCTCGTCGCCACGTCAATCGAGTCGAGCAGCCGCGAGCCGGCGAAGATCATGGACGACATGATGCCGGCCACGATGAGGACCTTCGCGAAGATGCCAAGGCCGCTCTGGTTCACGAAGAGGTACTGGATCCTGGTGCCCAGAGACGGAGGCTCCTCGTTGTCGTAGTCGATGTCGGAGGGGCGGAACATGCGGAACTCCGTGAGGCTCGGGCGGTCCTCGATGTCGGCGGCGAGGAGCTCCAGGCCGTTGGCCTCGCCCGCCTCGCGCTTGCAGATCACGGCCGTGCGCTCGTCGAGCTCGCCGGCGGCGAGCCACCGTGCCGCGATGGCGGTGTCGGGCACGGGCCTTCCCTCCGCGTCAGGCACGAGGCGCGCGCGGCTCGCGACGGTCTGGGCGAGCGCCTGCTCGTGGGAGGCGACGGCGTCGATGTCGGCGAGGGCGATGCCAGGCCGGGCGAACAGGCAGTGGTGGATCTCCAGGACGCAGGTGCCCATGAGCTCGAGCTGCTCGTCCTTTATGGCATCGAAGGTCTCCGCCACGGTGCCGCCTATATTGTTCTTCGTGGCCACCACCCCGGCGTCGATCTTGCCGCCGTCGAGGCTCATGATGACGTTGCGCGAGCTCACGAGGGGGCGGTACTCGACGTCGTCGAGCTGGAGCTCCGCGGCTATCGTGTGCGCGGCCGCCTCGGCGTTGCTGCCGAGCTCTCCCTGGTATCCGATGACCACGTTCTCCCCCAACAAAGCGGCACCCGGCGCCGCATGCGCGACGCCGGGCCCGATGGACTGCTCCTGCGGCTACTCCACGTCGATCTTGTGGACCCAGCCGTACTTGTCCTCGATCTCGCCGGACTGGATTCCGGTGAGGGTCTCGCGCAGCTTCTTCATGACCGGGCCGACGTGGTCCATGCCATAGACGACCTTCTCGTCGCCGTTGTCGACCTCGCCCACCGGCGAGATGACGGCAGCGGTGCCGCACATGCCGCACTCGACGAACTCGCCGATCTCGGCGAACTTGACCGGGCGCTCCTCGACCTCCATGCCGAGATAGCCCTTGGCCACGTCGACGAGCGAGCGACGGGTGACGGAGGGCAGGATGGAATCGGTGAAGGACTGGGGCACGACGAGCGTGCCGTCCTTCTTCACGAACAGGATGTTGGCGCCGCCGGACTCCTCGACGTAGGTGCGGGTCTCGGGGTCGAGGAACATGTTGTCCGCGTAGCCGTTGGCGTGCGCGTCGACGCTCGGGTAGAGGCTCATGGCGTAGTTCAGGCCGGCCTTGATGTTGCCGGTGCCGCGCGGCGCCGCACGGTCGTAGTCGGAGACGCGCAGCTTGACGGGCTTCACGCCTCCCTTGTAGTACGGGCCCACCGGCGTGGTGAGGATGCGGAACTGATACTCGTCGGCCGGGGCGACGCCGATGACCTCGCCCGTGGCGAACATGAACGGGCGCACGTAGAGCGTCGCGCCGGAGCCGAACGGCGGCACCCAGCTGGCGTTGGCGCGGACGACGTCCTCGACGGCCTTGACGAAGCGGTCCTTGGGCATCGGCGGCATGCAGAGGCGCTGCGCGGAGTCGTACATGCGCTGCGCGTTCTGGTCCGGGCGGAAGCAGACGATGTCGCCGTTCTTGGTGGTGTAGGCCTTGAGGCCCTCGAAGACCTCCTGGCAGTAGTGGAGAAGTCCCGCGCACTCGGACAGCGTGACCGTATGGTCGGGAGTGAGCCCTCCCTCGTCCCAGGCGCCGTCCTTGTAGTTGCTGACGTAGCTATAGTCCGTCTTCATGTAGGAGAACGTGAGGTTCCCCCAGTCGAGGTTCTGCTTCTCCATCTGCTGGCCTTCCTCCTCGCAAGCTGCGTGCGGATACGCGCGCGTGTACCTACGATAGCCCTTCGGGCAAGGGCGGCACCAAGACGGCACGGCTTGTGCACAAGCGTTTACATGGGCCGAGGCGCCTGCGCTTTCCCACGTCTGCGCCTTACCGCTCCCCTGCGCGCCCTGCCAGCGCGATTCCGCGCGACCCTACGGCCTGCCAGTTGCGCATGGCACGATACGGCTATCTTTGTATGGCCATCCGAAAGCGAAAGAGGTCCACATGCACCAGTTCTCCACCGACTACGCCGAGGGCGCCGCGCCCGAGGTCCTGGCTGCCCTCGTGGCCACCAACGCCGAGCAGCACCCCGGCTACACGGAGGGCGACCCGCACTGCGAGCGTGCCCGCAAGCTCATCCGCGCGGCTTGCGGCCGCGACGACGTGGACGTGGAGTTCGCCATCGGCGGCACCTCGGCCAACGTCGTGGCGCTCAACGGCCTCCTGCGTGACTGGGAGGGCGTCATCTGCACGAAGGACGGGCACATCAACGTGCACGAGACGGGGGCCCTCGCCGCCGCCGGGCGTAGCGTGCTGCCCACGCAGGACGCCGACGGGTTCCTCTCGCCCGAGCAAGCCGAGCGCGTCTGGCGCTTCCAGACCTCGACTGGCCGCCACATGACCCGCCCCGCGGCCGTCTACATCTCCGACACGACAGAGCTGGGCGGCGTGTGGACGCGCGAGCGCTTCGACGCCATCTGCGACTGGGCAGAGGGCCATGGCCTCGCCATCTTCGTGGACGGCGCGCGCCTGGGAAGCGCGCTCACCTCGCCGGAGAACGACCTCACGCTCCCCCACATCGCCCAGAGAGCAAGCGCCCTCTACATCGGCGGCACCAAGAACGGCGCGCTCATGGGCGAGGCCATGGTGATTGCCGACGAGCGGCTGCGCGAGGCGTGGCCCTACCTCATCAAGGAGCGCTGCGGGCTCCTCGCCAAGGGGCGCCTGCTCGGCGTGCAGTTCGAGGCCCTGTTCGACGCCGGTCGGGAGGGCGACGGCGCCGAGGCCCCCTATTGGCGCTACGCTCGCAATGCGAACGAGCAGGCGCTGAGCCTGAGGGACGGGCTCATGGGACTCGGCTACGAGCCATACGGACATTCGGCCTCGAACCAGCAGTTCTTCACGTGCACGGCCGAGCAGGCCGAGACATTCGGGCGCGAGGCGGGCTGCGAGACGTTCTACGAGCTCGAGGACGGGCGCCGCGTGGTGAGGTTCGTGTGCAGCTGGGCCACGACCGACGAGGACGTGGCCGAGGCGCTCGGGCTCGCGGAGCGCATTCGCTAGCAAGCGAGCAACAGTCAGGCAGGCAGGCCGGCCGGACGGGCAGGCCGAGGAGGCAGGAGCGACCATGAACAAGCGCGAGCGCGTCATCGAGGCCATCAATCTCGGGAACCCGGACGGGATCCCCTCGGGGTTCTCGCTCCACTTCCCGGCGAACGAGACGAGCGGCCAGGCGGCCGTCGATGCCCACCTGCGCTTCTTCGAGGCCACCGACACCGACATCATCAAGATCATGAACGAGAACCTGCTCCGCCAGTACGACATGGTCTACACCCCGACGGAGTACGCGAAGGCGGTCGAGCGCCTCACGTCCGACCGCTCGCTCATCGACGCGCAGGTCGAGCTCACGAAGGCCATCCTGGCTGGCGCGGACGACACGGCCTTCAGCCAGGGCACGCTCCACGGCCTTGTAGCCTCGGCCATCCACGTCGTGGGCCACATGGGCGAGCACTATCCCTGGCTTGCCGAGCGCCAGCTGCTCACCGACTTCTGCCGCTGGGACGAGCCGGCCATGGCGGAGTCGTTCGAGCGAATCTGCGACTACCAGTGCGAGATGGCGCGCGCCTACGTGCAGGACGCCAAGGTGGACTCCGTGTACTACGCGGCGCTCGGCGGCGAGACCCGCTGGTTCACCGACGACGAGTTCGCGCGCCTCGTGAAGCCCTACGACCTGCGCATCATGCAGGCGATCAAGGACGCCGGCGGCTACTGCTTCCTGCACATCTGCAAGGACCACATCGGCATGGGGCGCTACCGCGACTACGCGGCGCTCTCGGATGCCATCAACTGGGGCGTGCACGAGGTGCCCTTCCCCATGGCCGACGCCAAGGAGCTTTGGCCCGACACCTGCCTGCAGGCGGGCCTCGCCAACCGCACCGGCGCCATCGCGTCGGGCGATCCCGAGCAGGCGCGCGCGGCCGTGCGCGAGGTCGTGGAGGGCTTCGGGCGCCGCGGCCTCATACTCGGCGCCGACTGCACGCTCGCCACGGACCAGGACCTCTCCGTGGTGAGGGCGGCTGTGGAGGAGGCGCGCGGCCTCTAGGCTCCGCCCTGGGACAGGTACCGGCTCCATGCGCGCCGACGGCCCCTTGCGGGTCGCCGGCCGCCTGGCCAACGGATGCCCTAGGCGTTCTTGATGACGATGCGCCTCACGACCGAGGCGACCTTGTCGTAGGCGTCGAGGCAGTACTCCATGCGGTCGAACAGGCGCAGCCAGGTGACGTGCTCGACGTGCTCGCTGATGTCCGCGTCGCCGTCGTCCTCGTGGAAGAGCCGGTAGAGGGCCTTCTGGTAGGTCTCGTCGCCGTCGTGCTCGATGCGCTGGAGCTCGTGGCACTTCTCGCGAAGGGCGTCGCCGCCGCTCTCGAACTCGGGCAGCATCCCGATGAGCTCCCTCAGGATGTGGGCGCCCTTGAGCGTGAGGTCGCTCATCCGAACTGCCTCGTCGCGCATCTCATGGATGTTGAAGAGGTCCAGGCGCATCGCCGCGCCCTCGATGTAGTCCAGGATGTCGTCCATGGCCAGCACGAGGTCGTTGATGTCCTCGCGATCGAACGGGGTCGAGAAGGACGTGACCAGACGGTCCGTGATGTCCTTCACGTAGCCGTCGCCCTGCGACTCCGCGTACGAGATGGAGGACATGAGGTCCTTGTAGCTGTCGCTCGGGAAGCTGCGGACGAGCTCCGAATAGGACTCCGCCGCCCCCTCGATCACGGTGGCGAAGCTGTTGAACGAGGTGAAGAACGGGTCGATGCGCTTCTTGCGTGCCATGTGGCTCCTATCGTCTCCTAATGTCGGCAGCGGCCGGGAACATGCGTCAGAAGATCGCGAGGAAGAGCTTCGCCATCGCGAACCCCAGCACCCCGCAGCCAGGGAACGTGAAGAGCCAGGTGTAGACCATCTCCTTGGCGACGCCCCAGTTCACGGAGTGGACGTCCTTGGCGGCCCCGGCGCCCATCATCGAGGCCGAGGAAGTGTGAGTGGTGCTCACGGGCAGGCCCGTGAAGGTGGCGAGCAGAAGCGAGATCATGGTGGAGAACGAGGCAGCGAAGCCCTGGTACTGCTCGAGCTGGACCATGTCCATGCCGACCTTCTTGATGATGCGCTTGCCGCCGACGCCGGTGCCGATGGCCATCATCGCGGCGCAGATGACCTCGATCCACAGGGGGTAGGTGAGGTCGGTCGTCTTGAGGCCGGCGGCCAGCGCGATGCCCATCATCGCCATGGACATGAACTTCTGGCCGTCCTGGGCGCCGTGCAGGGTGGCCGCGCCGGCGGCACCGATGACCTGCATCCTGCGGAAGAACCGGTTCGCACGCCGGCGGTCCATGTTCTCGCAGATGGGAGGGATGGCCTTCGCGAACAGCCATCCCACGAAGAAGCCGCCCACGGTGGAGAGGACCAGGCCGTAGATGACCTTGACCCACTCGCCCATGTTCACGCCGCCGAGGTCGCCGTGGACCGCGAGCGCCGCCCCGGTGAGGCCAGCGATCAGGGCGTGGCTCTCGGAGGTGGGGATGCCGAAGACCCATGCGATGGACGCCCACGAGACGATGGCCACGGCCGCCGCGGCGAGCGCCACCAAGGCCGCATGGTCGTCGCCGCCGAAGTCGACCATCCCGCTCATCGTGTCCGCGACGGCGGTGGAGATGAGCGACATGCCGGCCAGGCCGATGAAGTTGCACACGACGCTCATGCGGATGGCGGTATCCACGTTGATGGCGCGGGTGCCCACGGGCTCCGCGATGGCGTTGGCTGCGTCGGTGGCGCCGTTCACGAAGATGATGCCGAGGACCAACACCATGACGATTGCCAGAAAGGGATTGGACACGATAATGTCGCAGAACGCCTGGAAGCTGACCACGCTGCCTCGCTATCCGCTGGGACATTTGGCCAAAGGACATCGTTACGGCATCCGTGAGGATAGCCTGACATAGGCCTTACATTTCCCAAACTTTAGCTGACGGTTTTCTTACACAAGAAGTATATGCGGTGGCAAAGCGTTCGCCTGCGGGTTTCGGACCGCTTGCCGATTGGCCCACCCCATTGCCCGGGCAGGGAATTCCGTTGCTCAGCGCCGCACCGGGGGCGCCGCACGCCAGAAGGGCCCGCCTCGGGCCGGCGCGCAAGGTATCATCGGAGGCAGCACGTGGGAAATCCGGAACGGCACCATGGCACGCAACGTCCGCGGTCGGGCCTCGTGCCCGCATTGACACCTGGGAGGCATGCATCCCCATGAAGACGATCACCATCATCGGCTCGGGACAGATGGGCTCGGCGCTCGCGTTTCCTGCACGCGAGAACGGCAACGAGGTACGTCTCGTGGGCACCCACCTCGACCGCGAGATCATCGAAGCGTGCCGTGCCACGAACCGCCACCCCAAGTTCGAGTACGACTTCCCCGAAGGCGTGAGCTTCTACCAGTTCGAGGACGTGGACGAGGCCATCAAAGGCGCCGATTTCATCATCTGCGGCGTCTCGAGCTTCGGCGTGGAATGGTTCGGCTCCGAGGTCATGCCGCGCATCCCCGAAGAGACCCCCATCATCTCGGTGACCAAGGGCCTGCAGAACCTTCCGGACGGCTCGCTCATCCCCTACCCCGAGGTGTGGCGCCGCATGCTCGCCGAGCACGGCCTCAAGCGCAACCTCAACGCCATCGGCGGGCCGTGCACCTCCTACGAGCTCGTCTTCCACGACCAGACCGAGGTGAGCTACTGCGGCGAGGACATGGACACGCTGAGGATGATCCGCTCGGCCATGGCCACCGACTACTACCACATCTCGCTCACGCGCGACGTCATGGGCGTCGAGAGCGCCGTCGCCCTCAAGAACGCCTACGCCCTCGGCGTCGCCCTCACCGTCGGACTCAACCAGAAGGCCCACGGCATCGACTCGAAGCTCCACTACAACTCGCAGGCGGCCGTGTTCGGCCAGGCCACACGCGAGATGGCCAAGTCGCTCGCCATCCAGGGGGCCGACGACCTCAACAACCTCTGCGTGGGCGTCGGCGACCTGTATGTGACGGTGTATGGCGGCCGCACGCGCCTCATCGGCACGCTGCTCGGGCGCGGGCTCTCGATTGACGAGGCACTGGCTCAGCTCCAGGGCGTGACGCTGGAGTCGCTCGTCGTCTCCAAGCGCGTGGCCGAGGCGTTCCGCGTGAAGGCCTCCAAGGGCGAGATCGACCTGGCCGACTTCCCGCTCCTGTGCCACATCGACGACATCATCTCGAACGGCGCCCCCGTGGACATCCCCTGGGAGAAGTTCACCTACGTGGACGAGTAAAACAGCACGCGCGAGGAAGCGCACGCACATCGTCGGCTCAGCGCCGCACGGGGCAGCCCAAGGCAGCCTCGTGCGGCGCCTTCGTTTGCGCATGGTCCCTGTCGCGGCGGCCGTTTTGTAGGGCCGCTCTGCTGGGCCGGATGCCGCGACGGCTACTCCACCGGGTCGCGCCAGAACGCCATGCTCATGCAGTGCGGACCGCCGCGCCCGCGGGAGAGCTCTGCCGAGGGGACCTCGAGGAGCTCGAGGCCGGCCTTGGCCATGATGTCGTTCGTGACGGAGTTGCGCTGGTAGACGAACACCTTGCCGGGCGCCACCGCCAGCGTGTTGGAGCCGTCGTTCCACTGCTCGCGCTCGGAGGCAATCGGGTCGTCCCCGCCGCAGCGGATGAGGCGGACGGCAGGAAGGCCGAGCTCGCGGGCGAGCACGTGGTCTATGGGATCGTCGAGCGAGCGGGCGCGCAGCTCGCCCTTGGCCGGCCCGCGCACCACCTCGTAGCACTCCACGACGTCCATCACGTTCGGATGGACCGTGAAGGCGTCGATGTCCACCTGCGTCATCACCGTGTCGAGGTGCATGAAGGAGCGGGTCTTGGGAATCGAGACGGCGAGCACCCGCTTGAAGCCGGCGCCTTCGGGGGCCCAGAGCAGGGACTGCGCCAGGGCGTCCACGGCGCTCGGCTGCGTGCGCTCGGATAGGCCCACGGCCACGACCTCGGGCGAGAGCACGAGGATGTCGCCGCCCTCGAGGCGCCGGTCGGTCGTGCGCCGGAACCATACGGGCGCCCCGGCGTACTCGGGGTGGAAGCGGAAGATAACGTCGCCGAAGACGGTCTCGCGCTTGCGGGTCTCGGTGCGCATGGAGTTCTGCGAGACGCCCTCGCCCACGATAGAGAAGGTGTCACGCGTGAAGTATATGTTGGGCATGGGGTCCACGACCATGTGGCGGCGCTGTGCCCGCTCGAGGAGCCGCAGGTCGGAGACGGTGTGTGCCTCGGAGGGGTCGAGCTCGACCTCGCCTGCGCGGATGCCCCTCATGCAGGTGTCCACGAGCTCGCGCGGCTCGGCGATGCCCTCGAGCAGCTCCCGGACGCGGCCCTGCGCCATCGTCCCGTGCACGCCGCACTGCGCGATGTAGCCGTCGATGAGGGCGCCTCTGGCCTCGGGCGCCGCCTTGATGGCATCGGCCACAAGGTCCTCGAGGTAGAGCACCTCAACCCCCTCGGCGGCCAGCATCCGGGCGAACTCGTCGTGCTCGGCCTGCGCCACCTCCAGGAACGGGATGTCGTCGAAGAGCAGGCGGTCCAGGCTCGAGGGGGAGATGTTCAGCAGCTCCTCGCCCGGGCGATGGAGCATGACCTTCCTCAGACGCCCGATCTCCGAATAGACGCTCAGCCCCCTCGGCATCTCCCAGCCCCTCTCGACATATCCGATATTCCGCCGGCGCGCGAACGCGCGTCAGCACCCTGTGATACCACGCTCAGGTGTCAGGATGTTGACGACCTCGTGTCAGACGCGAGTCAGACGCGGAGCAGGTGATAGGTGACGGCCTCGTAGTCGTCCTGCATGAGCGGCACGCAGATGCCGACCCTTGCGAGCGTGTCGCCGCCCGCGACCTGGCCCGTCTCCTCTATGCGATAGTCGCTCGCCTCGTCGAGCCCGCGGAGCTGGAAGCGGCCCTGCGCGTCAAGCACCGAGCGCTCCCTCTGGAAGACCATGACCATGGCGCGGCTGCGGTCGGGCGCGACCGATTCCCACATCACGTAGTTGTCGTTCGGCGTGGCGAGGAGCCGCAGGTCCGCCTCGGCCATCCACGCGCGGTCTGCCTTGTAGGCGGCTATCTGGTCGGCTATCTCGTCGCGCTCCTCGTCGGTGAGCTTCGTGACGTCGAGCTCGTAGCCCAGGTTCAGCTGGCGGGCCACCTGGAAGCGCGTGTCAAGCGAGATGGTGCGGCCCGTCTGGTGGTTGGGGACGATGCTCACGTGCGCTCCCATGGCGACCGGCGGGTAGAGCAGCCCGTAGCCCCATTGGATGCGCGTGCGGTCGGCCGCGTCGGTGTTGTCGGAGGTCCAGTTCTGGCCAACGTACGCCAGGATGCCCGGGTCGAAGCGTCCGCCGCCCGAGGAGCATCCCTCGAAGAGCACGTCGGGATGGCGCCGCGTGACCTCGCGGAGCACCCGGTAGGTTCCCAGGATGTGGCGGTGCTGCAGCTCGCCCTGCCGCTCGGGCGGGAGCATCGCGGAGAACGAGTCGGACATGGTGCGGTTCATGTCCCACTTCACGTAGTCGATCGCATGGCCCGCAAGCCAGCAGTCGAGGGTCTCGATGAGGTAGTCCTGCACGTCGGGCCTGCCCATGTCGAGCAGGTAGGTGTGCCTGCCGACGCGCGCCTCGTAGCCGGGCACCTGGAGCGCCCAGTCGGGATGGCGCTCGAAGAGGTGCGAGCGTCGCGAGATGACCTCGGGCTCGAACCACAGGCCGAACCTCATCCCCAGCCCGTGCACCAGCTGCTCGACGGAGTCGATGCCTCCCGGGAACTTCCTCGGGTTGCAGGTCCAGTCGCCCATGGCCGTGTTGGACGAGGCGTCCCAGCGGAACCACCCGTCGTCCAGGGCGTAGAGCTCCGCTCCCATGCTCGCCGCGAGCTTGGCCTGCGCCTCGATCTTGTCGTAGGTGGTGTCGTAGTACATGGCCTCCCACGAGTTGAAGAGCACGGGACGCTGCCTGTGGGCCCAGCGCGCAGGCATGAGATGCTCGCGGTAGAGCCAGTGGAAGGCCTGCGCCATGCCGGAGAGCCCCTCGTCGGAGTGGCAGAGGATTGCCTCGGGCGTCTGGAACGAGCTGCCGGGCGCCAGGCGCCAGGAGAAGGTCCTGGGGTTGATGCCGGCCTGCAGGCGCACGTTGCCGTACTCGTCCTGCTCGCAGCGCTCGACGTGGCTGCCGCTGTAGAAGAGATGCACGGCGACGACCTCACCTGCGTCCACGGTGGCGTCAGGGTCGAGCAGTGCCATGAAAGGATGGTGCTGGGGGCTCGAGAGGCCCTCGGTGCTCTCGGACGTCTGGATGCCGTGGCGGATGGGCACGCGGGAGATGTTGGCCTCGCACTCGTGCCTGCCGTAGAGGGTGAGGACGTCGTAGCCCTTGGCCGGCAGCTCGAGCGAGAGGGACTGGGCGTCG
This sequence comes from uncultured Coriobacteriaceae bacterium, assembly GCA_902795635.1. Taxonomy (GTDB): domain Bacteria; phylum Actinomycetota; class Coriobacteriia; order Coriobacteriales; family Atopobiaceae; genus CADBMC01. The sequence goes on from CADBMC010000014.1 coordinate 12,064, forward strand.
AGCACCTCGAGCTCCTGGGTCCCGCAGTTCTCCACACGCATGGAGCGCGCCATCACGTCCTGCCCGTCGAAGAGCGTGTAGAGCAGGTGGACGCGAACGCCGAGCTCGGCATCGAGGAGCGTCACATGCAGGGTCGTGGCCTCACCTGCCGCTGCCCGCGTGGACGGCAAGCCGCAGAGCTCGGGCTTCTCCGGAAGCTCCTCCCAGCTCTCGAAGGCCGGCTCGCAATGCGTGACCCCGAGCTTGGATCCCCTCACGACGAGCTGCGGGAGCCGATAGTCGCCGACGTCGGGCACGGGGCATTCCGCAGGGAAGTCGTCGCAGTACTCGCCCACCGTGCCGCCGATGAGCTCGAGGGCGAAGCCGCGCTTGCGCGGCGGCACGACGCCGGTGCCGTCCCAATGGCGGATGGCGGGGCCGAAGTAGCGATGGGCCAGGTAGCGGCCGAGCACGACCTCGATGACGTAGCTCACCGACCCGTTCGTGAGGTGGGCCACCTTGCCGTCGTCCGAGAACCGAAGCGTCATGGGGACTCCTTCCGCGAGATGCCAGACAGCCGGCCGAATTGCCATGTGCCAAGCATATCCAATAGCCGGCCGGCGGTGGGGCCGTGTGGCAGACGGTCCACCGAGGAGGCAGCCGTCTTGGCGGGCCGCATGGGTTCGTCCGCGAGGCGCATGAGAAGGGGCGGCCCCGAAGGGCCGCCCCGATGGTCCCGCTATGCGATGGTAGGTTGCCTAGCAGAGGCCGATGAGCGCGAGGATCAGGCCGACGGCGATGATGCCGAGCGAGATCCACTGCAT
>CADBMC010000015.1 GCA_902795635.1 uncultured Coriobacteriaceae bacterium
CTTCATGATGTAGTAGATCACGAAGATGGCCACCAGCGGGAGCAGGCCCGGGATGATGGAGTCGAGCGTGGACTGCGCGCCCTCGTTCAGAAGCGTCAGATGCACGTAGGTGTTGCCCAGCGCTCCCATCATGAGCATGCCGATCATGGAGGTGCACTCGATGAGGCGGTCGATCATGCCGAGGTGAAGAGGTTGCCCAGGGCCGCCCGTCCGAGGCTGTAGCCGAGGTTCGTGCAGAACAGGCCCTCGGCGATGGTGATGAGGGGGTATCCCACCGCGACGGGGATGATGCCCACGGGGTTGCCCGCCGAGCACGCCTGGAGCCCGATTCCGATGAGAAGGTACTAGAAGAACGCGCACACGATCGGGCGACGCATGCCGCCTTGGAACGTGTAGCCGAACTTCACGGACATCCAGAGCGTGTACATGATCGCGCCGACGATCGCCAGCGGGATCGCACTCGGTGATGCTACGTCGTTGACCAGCCCCATGAGCTCTCCTCTCGAATGCGGGCAGCCGCATGCGGGCATCGTCGCCGAGCCGTGCCGATTGGCTGCCCCTTGCGTGCCTTTTCCCTTGCCTCCCTCCCGTGTGGCCTGTACGTCCGATCGGAGCCCGCATCGCGTGCGGGCGTTCTGCTCGAGGAGATGGAGGCCCGAAGGCCCCCTGCTGGATGGCGTCGGATGATGTAGAGCATGTGTCTGCCCGTAGGGCCAAGTAAGCGGGAGACGGCCATCCGGCCTCACGATCTCGGCAGGCGTGCGTCGCGTGCCTGCACATTCTCCGCACGGCCCTGCGCTATCATGAACGGGCACGACGCGGCCGCTCGCATGCGGCAACGAAGGCTCGTCACAAGAGGAGCAAGATGCCAGTCACCGCCATCATCCTCGCCGCCGGCGAGGGCACGCGCATGAAGTCGGCACACCCCAAGGTCACCCACAAGCTGCTCGACCATCCGCTCGTCTGGTGGAGCGTGGATGCCGCGCGCAAGGCGCAGGTGGACCGCATCGTCGTGGTCGTGGGCAACGGAGCGGACGAGGTCCGCGACGTCTTCGCAGGCGACGACGACATCACCTTCGTCGAGCAGGCGGAGAGGCTGGGCACCGGACATGCCGTGAAGGTGGTCCGCGACGAGCTCGGCGGCCTCGCGGGCCCGGTCGTGGTGCTCACGGGCGACTCGCCCCTCATCCGCCCCGAGACCATCTCCAAGCTCGTGGACCACAACCGCGAGGGCCACTTTGCCTGCACCGTCCTCACGATGGTGCCGAAGGACCCGTCGGGCTACGGACGCATCGTCTTCGGCACCGACGGCCAGATCAAGGCCATCGTCGAGGACAAGGACTGCACCCCGCGCCAGCGCCTCGAGCTCTGCGAGTGCAACTCCGGCATCTACTGCTTCTGCGGCAGGCGCCTCTCCGAGAGCATCGACCGCCTGGGGCACGACAACGTCCAGGGCGAGTACTACCTCACCGACATGGTGGGCATCTACCGCGAGATGGGCGAGCCCGTCTCGTCGGTGCCCTGCTGCGATCCCACCGAGCTGCTCGGCGTGAACGACCGCGCGCAGCTCGCCGAGGCCACCTGCGTCATGCGCGACCGCATAAACCAGCGCCTCATGGCCGAGGGCGTCTCCATGCTCGACCCCTCGCTCGTGTGGGTCGGGCCGGACGTGGAGGTGGCGCGCGACGCCGTGCTCATGCCCATGACCATGCTGTGGGGCAGGACGAGCGTGGGCGAGGCCTCCGTCATCGGCCCCAACTCGCGCCTCACGGACACCTACGTGGGCTGCCGCTCCACCGTGGAGGAGACGGTGGCCATCGAGGCACGGATCGACGACGACGTCTCGTGCGGCCCGCGCGCCTACCTGCGTCCGGGCGCGCACCTCATGGACGGCTCCAAGGCCGGCACCCACGTGGAGATCAAGAAGTCCACGATCGGGCCGGGCTCCAAGGTGCCGCACCTCTCATACATCGGCGATGCCACGATCGGCGAGGGCGTGAACATCGGCGCCGGCACGATCACCTGCAACTACGACGGCATCCACAAGAACAAGACCACCATCGGCGACCGCACGTTCGTGGGCAGCGACACCATGCTCGTCGCGCCGGTGAACGTGGGGTCCGACGTCACCATCGGGGCATCGAGCTGCATCACGCACGACGTCCCCGACGGAGCGCTCGCCGTCGAGCGCTCCGAGCAGAAGGTCGTCGAGGGCTACGCGGCGCGCAAGCGCGCGCAGCGCGGCGAGGCGTAGCCGAAGGCGAGGCACGAGGCAGGGCAGGGCACGGCCGCACGGGAGAATGCGGCAGGCGCGAGAAGAAGGGCGGAAGGATGCACGAGGAACTCCAGGGAACGTTCGACACGTTGAAGCAGTTCGTGCTGTTCAGCGGGACCTCCAACCCGAAGCTGGGCGAGGAGATCGCGGCGCATCTGGGCGTCGAGCTCTCCCCCATCACCATCGAGAAGTTCGCCAACGGCGAGATCTACGTCCGTCCGGGCTGCTCCGTCCGCGGCGCCGACGTGTTCTTCGTCCAGTCCATCTCCGGCAAGAACGTCAACGATTCGCTCATGGAGGTCCTCATCGCCTCCGACGCCTGCTCGCGCGCCAGCTGTCGCTCGTTCACGGCGGTCCTTCCCCATTACGCCTACGCCCGCCAGGACCGCAAGGCCACCCCGCGCGAGCCCATCACGGCGCGCCTCGTCGCGAACCTCCTCGAGGCCTCCGGCGTGGACCGCGTGGTCACGCTCGACCTGCACCAGGGCCAGATCCAGGGCTTCTTCGACGTCCCGGTGAACCACCTCACCGCGCTGCCCCTCTTCGCCGACTACTACTCGAAGAAGGACTTCGACTGGGAGAACACCGTGGTCGTCTCGCCGGACGTGGGCCGCGCCAAGGCCGCCAAGCGCCTGTCCGACCAGCTCGGCTGCTCGCTGGCCATCGCGCACAAGGGGCGCCCGAAGCACAACATGGCCGAGGTCATGGCCGTCATCGGCGACATCGAGGGCAAGACCTGCATCATCAACGACGACATGATCGACACCGCCGGCACGCTGTGCGGCTCGGTGAAGGAGCTCTCCAAGATGGGCGCCGGCGACATCTACGTGTGCGCCACGCACGCCATCTTCTCGGGCCCGGCCATCGACCGGCTCATGGAGGCCCCCATCGCCGAGGTCGTCGTCACGAACTCCATCGCGGTGCCTGAGGAGAGGCTCTCCGACCGCCTGAAGGTCATCTCCGTGGCGCCCGAGTTCGCCGAGGCCATCTACAACATCTACACCGACCGCCCGGTCTCCACGCTGCCCGGCGGCGACGCGGCCCTGTAGGGGCGCTCGCAGACATGGCAACGGCAAGGCCGAAGGAGGTGCTCCTCGTCGCGGGGCTCGGCAACCCCGGCGAGGAGTATGCCCACACGCGTCACAACTCGGGATTCATGGTGGTGGACGAGCTCGCCCGCCGCGGCGGCGTCTCCTACTGGAAGAGCCAGGCGGGGGCGATGGTCGCGCGCTGCCGCGTGGCCGGCCGTGAGGTCGTGCTCGCCAAGCCGCAGTCCTTCATGAACACGAGCGGAGGGCCCGTCTCCAAGCTCTGCGCCGCATACGACGTGGCGCCCGAGGAGCTGCTCGTGGTCCACGACGAGCTCGACATCCCCGCGGGCGACGTGCGCGTGAAGTTCTCCGGCGGCCACGGCGGCCACAACGGGCTGCGCTCGATCATCGACAAGCTCGGCAGCCGCGACTTCTCGCGCGTGCGCGTGGGCATAGGGCGGCCTCCCGGGAGCATGGACCCGGCGGACTTCGTGCTCCGCGAGCTCAAGGGGGAGTTCGCCAAGGACTTCGCCGTGACGGTGCAGGTGGCCGCCGATGCTGTGGAGGCATGCGTGTCCGAGGGCACCAAGCACGCCGAGGACCTCTTCAACGGCAGGCATCGCCAGGAGGGCTAGCGGCCCGAACCACACACAGGCACCTGAGCACGAGCGAGCGGGCGAGCGATCGCCCGCTCGCCGCCATTGGCAGGCACGCAGGCAGATGCCAATGGGACAATCGCAGGACAAAGCTAGAATGTTGCGTGGCGGCTCATATGACGCGCCATGTGGCTCGAAGAAGGCTCCGCCTGCAGGGCGGGCTTTTTTCTTTGGCCGCTCGGCGCGCCGCCTTGCGCGAGATGCCGCCGGCGAGCGGCTACGAAGGAGAGGAGCTCGGCGCATATGTACAAGATTCTCGAAAAGACGCAATTCTCGGAGAAGGTGTTCAAATTCCGCGTCGAAGCGCCGCAAATGGCCAAGAAGGCCCAGGCCGGGCAGTTCTTGATCGTGCGCATCGACGAGACGGGCGAGCGCGTCCCGTTCACCTTCGCGGGCTGGAACCCGGACGAAGGCTGGATCGAGTTCATCTTCATGGTCATCGGCAAGACCACAATGCAGCTCTCCACCCTCGAGCCTGGTGACGAGATCCTCGACATCACCGGCCCGCTGGGCAACCCCACCGAGATGCACGACGGCTCCTGGTGCGTCATCGGCGGCGGCGTGGGCCTCGCCATCGCCTACCCCGTGGCCAGGATGCTCGTCGAGAGCGGCCACGAGGTGCATGCCATCATGGGCGCGCGCACGAAGGACCTGCTGCTCATGGTCCCGCAGTTCGAGGAGCTCCTCGACTCCGACCACCTGCACATCTGCACCGACGACGGCACCGCGGGTGAGAAGGGCGTCGTCACCGTGCCGCTCGAGCGCCTCTGCCAGGCGCATGCGATCGACCAGACCTTCGTCGTGGGCCCCGTGCCGGCGATGAAGTTCTCGGCCATCACCTGCGAGAAGTACGGCGTGCCCGTCATCGCCTCCCTGAACCCGATCATGATCGACGGCACCGGCATGTGCGGGTGCTGCCGCGTCACGGTCGACGGCGAGACGAAGTTCGCCTGCGTCGACGGCCCCGACTTCGATGCCACGAAGGTCGACTGGAACGACCTGCGCGCACGCCAGGCCGCATACCGTACCGAGGAGGGCCAGTCCCTCAAGGCCTATGAGGAGGCGATGTGCGCATGCCACAGGTAAACGGCCGTTACGTCCCGAACGCGAAGGCACCCCGTACCCCTGACAACGAGGAGCCGGCCGCCGAGCGCGCTCGCGACTTCCGCCCCGTCGACAAGGGCTACACGAAGGAGATGGCGCTGGCCGAGGCCAACCGCTGCCTGGACTGCAAGAACCCGCAGTGCGTCACGGGCTGCCCCGTGAACATCAAGATCCCACAGTTCATCGAGAAGATCCGCGCCGAGGACTTCGGCGGCGCCCTCGACGTCATCCGCGAGGACTCCATGCTGCCCGCCATCTGCGGCCGCGTGTGCCCGCAGGAGAACCAGTGCGAGGGCAAGTGCGTGCTGGGCAAGAAGGGCGAGCCCATCGCCATCGGCCAGCTCGAGCGCTTCGTGGGCGACCAGCCTGAGCTGGCCTCCGCGCCGAAGATGGCCCCCAAGAACGGCAAGCGCGTCGCCGTCATCGGCTCCGGCCCCTCCGGCATCACCTGCGCGGGCGAGCTCGCGCGCAACGGCTTCGACGTCACCGTCTTCGAGGCGTTCTTCACCGCAGGCGGCGTGCTCGTCTACGGCATCCCGGAGTTCCGTCTGCCGAAGGCCGTCGTGAAGCGCGAGGTCGAGGGCCTCGAGGCCATGGGTGTCAAGTTCGAGTTCGACTCCGTCATGGGCCGTCTGTACACGGCGCAGGACCTCTTCGACGACGGCTTCGACGCGATCTTCATCGGCACCGGCGCAGGCCTCCCGAAGTTCCTGAACATCCCCGGCGAGAACCTGCCGAACGTGTTCTTCGCCAACGAGTACCTCACGCGCGTGAACCTGATGAAGGCGAACGAGTTCCCGAAGTACGACACGCCCACCAAGCACGGCAAGAACGTCATCGTCTTCGGCGGCGGCAACGTGGCCATGGACGCCGTGCGCACGGCCAAG
>CADBMC010000016.1 GCA_902795635.1 uncultured Coriobacteriaceae bacterium
GCTCTGCTGGTCGAGGAAGCCGCGCGCGCCGGCGGCCATGAGCGAGCGCCGGTCCGCGTCGTCGAGCCAATGCCAGTTCCGGCGCGGACGCAGCACGTACACCGGGCAGTCCGGATGCTCCTTGCGCAGGTGCTGGAGGACGCGGCGCCCCCTCGTGTCCACGTCCGTGATGCCGAGGTAGCTGGTCGAGCGTGCCGACCCGCCCTCGTCCTTCCAATAGGCCACGTCGACGAGCGCGAGGTCGAAGTCGCCCGCGGCCTTGGCCCAGCTCGCGACCCACTCCCACGGGCCCTCGCCGCCGACGCCCGCGTCGGGCCTGACGAAGCTGATCCCCGCGCCCGCGCGCTCCGCCCGGGCCGAGATGTCGTCGAACACGCCCTTCGGCATGAAGCAGAGCACGCGAGCCTTGGGGATGGGACGGAACAGCGCCTGCACCTGCGGGTCGGCGCCTTCGAGCTGGACGGTCACGTCGAGCTGCGTGGGCCGGGCGGCCACGTCCCCCTCGGGGTGGCGGGCGATCCACGCGTCCACCATGCGGCTCTTCATGTCCTCGAGGAAGCTCTTCGCGTTGCCGCGGACCGTCCGGCAGTCCTCGAGGCCGCCCGAGCCGAACAGGATCGCTGCCGGCACGTTGTCGTCGACGGAGATCCGCAGGCCGGAGGTAACCTGGAACGCGGCGGACTCCTCCTCGCACGTGCTCCTGATGACCTCCAGCAGGTCGTGCGCGCCGAGGCGGTTGAACATGACGATGGTCCCGCTCGCAAGGCGCGAGACGAGGGCCGGCGGAATCGTGCCGGAGGACGAGTCCGACTCCGAGCCCGCCTCCTTGGACAGCGCGTCGACGATCACGCGGGTCGGCAGCGACGAGAGGTCGCTGCGCGTCTCGTTCTCGTAGGCGCTCCTCCCGGCGTTCGTGGTGAACACGAGGATGGTGCGCCCGAAAGGGACGTCCTCCTGGGTGTAGTTGTCGTGCAGCACGCCCTCCTCGATGATCTGCAGGAAGAGCTGCTTGACCTTCTGGCTCGCCTTCTCCACCTCGTCGAAGATGAGCACCGAGCGCTGGTGCTCCTTGACGTAGTGGGTAAGCTCGCCGGGCTGGGAGTTCGCGTAGGTGGAGCTGAAGCCCGTAAGGTAGTTGTCGGCCTCCTGGTTCGCATACCCCGACATGTCGAACCGCCTCGACTCGAAGCCCAGCTGCCCCAGGCGCTCCGCGGCCGTTTGGGCGAGAAGCGTCTTGCCGACGCCCGAGGGGCCGGCGAGCAGGAAGACGCCGAGCGGCTCCTGGTACTTCCGAGGGCTCATGCTCGTCGAGGTCTTCCGCTTGAGCACCTCGAAGGAAAGCGCCTCGTGGATGCCTCGCACGAAGGTGGCGATCGGCACGGACTGCCCCCGCACCTGCGCCTCGAGGTCTCTCTCGAGCCCCTCGCAGATCGCCGCTATCTCGTAGTCGTCGCGGATGGTCTTGACACGTCTGGCATCGCGGCCCATGGCATCGGTCCTTTCACGCCGTCGCGGCCTGGAACGTGGAACGCACCCAAGGTAACTCTAGCTCCCGACATTAATTCCGCGCTGGCACCCGGCATGCAGGCCCTAGCGCGTGATGTCGGCCAGGATCGCCCCGGTGAACGCCGCGAGGTCGGACGGGGAGAGGCGCAGCGAGAGGCCGCGCCTGCCGCCGGAGATCCCGATGTCGTCGAAGAGCATGGCCGTCTCGTCGATGAGCGTGGGGAAGCACTTCCTCATGCCCACGGGCGAGCAGCCCCCGCGCACGTAGCCGGTCACGCCCTCCAGCTCCTTGGTGGGAAGCATCGAGAGGCTCTTCTCCCCCGCGGCCGCGGCGGCCTTCTTGAAGTCGAGCTCCTCGCCCACCGGGATGCAGCACACCACGTGGTCGCCGGAGGGGGCCACCGTCACGAGCGTCTTGAAGGAGGAGTCCGGGTCGACGCCGGCCTCCTGCGTCATGCGCAGGCCGAGCCCGCGCGTGAGGTCGGTCTCCTCCACCTCGAAGTAGGTGAAGGGGATGCCTGCCCGCTCGAGCTCGCGCATGGCATTGGTCTTCTGGGTCCTCTCGCGCCTGGCCATTGCCGTCGCCTGCCTATGCCTCTGCCTGCGCGCGCTCGGCCATGCGGGCGCGGTCGCGCTCCAGCACCGGCGCGAGGAAGCGGCCCGTGTAGCTCTCCGGGCAGGCGGCCACCTGCTCCGGCGTGCCGTAGCACACGATCCTCCCGCCGCCGTCGCCGCCTTCCGGGCCGATGTCGATGATGCGGTCGGCCACCTTGATCACGTCGAGGTTGTGCTCAATCACGAGCACCGTGTTGCCGGCGTCCACGAGCCGCTCGAGCACGTCCACGAGCTGGCGCACGTCCTCGAAGTGCAGGCCCGTCGTGGGCTCGTCGAGGATGTAGAAGGTCTTGCCCGTCTGCTGGCGGTGGAGCTCCTTGGCGAGCTTCACGCGCTGGGCCTCGCCGCCGGAGAGCGTCGTCGCGGGCTGGCCCAGGCGGATGTAGCCGAGGCCAACGTCGTAGAGGGTCTGCAGCGTGTGCTTGATGCGCGGGATGTTGGCGAAGAAGCGCAGTGCCTCGGCGACCGACATGTCCAGCACGTCGGATATGGACTTTCCGGCATAGAGGACCTCGAGCGTCTCGCGGTTGTAGCGCTTGCCATGGCAGACCTCGCAAGGCACGTACACGTCGGGCAGGAAGTTCATCTCGATTCTCACCTGGCCGTCGCCCTTGCATGCCTCGCAGCGCCCGCCAGGCACGTTGAAGGAGAAGCGCCCCGGGCTGTAGCCACGCGCGCGGCTCATGGGAGTGGAGGCGAACAGGGCGCGCAGGTCGTCCCAAAGCCCGATGTAGGTGGCGGGGTTCGAGCGTGGCGTGCGGCCGATGGGCGACTGGTCGATGTCGATGACCTTGTCGATGAGCTCGACGCCCGTGAGCTTCTTGTAGGGTCCTACCTCGCGCTTCGAGCGATGCACGATGTTGGTGAGCGCCGGCGCCAAGGTGTCGGTTACGAGGCTGGACTTGCCCGAGCCCGACACGCCCGTGACCACGGTGAAGGTGCCGAGCTCCACGCGCGCCGTGACGTTCTTCAGGTTGTTGCAGGTGCAGCCCGAGATGCGGATCTCGCCGCGCTTGGGGTTCCGGCGCTCGGCGGGCAGCTCGACCATCCTCTTGCCCGTGAGGTACTGCCCGGTGAGCGAATCGGGACAGGCCATAATCTGCTCGGGGGTCCCGGCGGCCACAACCGCGCCGCCCAGCTCGCCTGCCCCGGGGCCCATGTCCACCACGTAGTCCGCGCTGCGGATGGTGTCCTCATCATGCTCCACCACGATCACGGTGTTGCCGATGTCGCGCAGATGCTCGAGGGTCTTGATCAGGCGGTCGTTGTCGCGCTGGTGGAGCCCGATGGAGGGCTCGTCCAGGATGTAGAGGACGCCCATGAGGCCGGCGCCGATCTGGGTGGCCAGGCGGATGCGCTGGGCCTCGCCTCCGGAGAGCGTCGCCGAGGCGCGCGCGAGCGTGAGGTAGTCGAGCCCCACGTCCACCAGGAAGCGCAGGCGCGCGACGACCTCCTTCACGATGGGCTTGCCCACGACCTGCTGGCGCTCGGTGAGTTCGAGCCCCTCGAAGAACTCGAGCGACTCGCGGCAGCTCATGCAGCACACCTCGTAGATGTTCTTGCCGCCCACGGCGACCGCCAGGAACTCGGGCTTCAGGCGCGCGCCATGGCAGGTGGAGCAGGGCTCGGTGCGGATGAAGCGCTCGAGCTTGGACTTCACCGCGTCGCTCGTGGACTCGCTGTACTTCTCGAACAGGATGGAGCGCAGGCCCGAGAACGTCGTCATCCAGTGGGTGTCGCGCCCGTCGCGGGTGTGGTAGTCCACGCGGATCTTCTTGGCGCCCAGGCCGTCCAGGAAGGCGGTGCGCACCTTCTTGGGGAGGTCCTGCCAGGGCGTGTGCTCGTCCACGCCCATGTGGCGGCAGACGGCGGCGAAGATCTGCGGATAGTAGTTGGAGCGGCCGAAGAAGCTCCCGAAGGCCCCGTCAACGACCCCCTTGCCCGGGTCCTCCACGAGCGCCTCGGCGTCCACCACGCGCCTCGTGCCCAGGCCGTCGCAGTCCGGGCAGGCGCCGTAGGGGGCGTTGAAGGAGAAGTCGCGGGGCTGCAGGTCGTCGATGGAGTGGCCGTGTATGGGGCAAGCGAGGGCGAGCGAGTACTGCAGCAGCTCGCCGGGCATGCCCTCGGGGTCGTCGCGGTCGGGCAGCAGGTAGACGCCCACCTTGCCGGCCGCGAGCTTGGTGGCCTGCTCCACCGCCTCCGCGATGCGGGCGATGGCGCCCTCGCGGATGACGATGCGGTCCACCACGACCTCGATCGTGTGCTTGAGCTTCTTGTCGAGCGTGATCTCCTCATCCAGCTCGTGGACCTCGCCGTCGACGCGCACGCGCGTGAAGCCCTCACGCTTGAGGTCGTCCAGGAGCTTCACGTACTCCCCCTTGCGCCCGAGCACGACGGGGGCGAGCACGTAGGCGCGCCTGCCCTGCCCTGCGGCCATAATCTTGTCGGCCACCTGGTCGGTGGTCTGGCGCTCGATCACGCGCCCGCACTCGGGGCAGTGCGGCGTTCCCACGCGCGCGTACAGCAGGCGCAGGTAGTCGTAGATCTCGGTGACGGTGCCCACCGTCGAGCGCGGGTTCTTCGAGGTCGTCTTCTGGTCGATGGAGACGGCCGGCGAGAGGCCCTCGATGCTGTCGAGGTCGGGCTTGTCCATCTGCCCCAGGAACTGGCGCGCGTAGCTGGAGAGACTCTCCACGTAGCGACGCTGGCCCTCCGCGTAGATCGTGTCGAATGCCAGGCTCGACTTTCCCGAGCCCGAGAGGCCGGTGATGACGCAGAGCCTGTCGCGCGGGATGTCTATGTCCACGTTGCGCAGGTTGTGCTCGCGCGCGCCGCGTATCTGAATGCAATCGGACGCCATGTGCCGCCTTCCGCCTTGCTGTTGTTCGCAACCTGACAGTATAGACGAGCCCATGCGATTGGCACTGCGGAGCAAACAGATGTTCTGCAACTCAGGAGAAGGCAGGCAGTCATTGCCCCGCATGAAGATGCCCCCACGCCCGAAGAGACGTGGGGGCAGGGGACACGGCGCCAGCGAGACGAAGGGGCGACGCGGAAGCGCGAGCTACGCCTTCGCGAGGTCCACCTGGTCCTGCTCGGCCTTCGCGAGCCACGCCTGGCGCTGCTCGAGCGTGCTGTCGCCGATGCTGCCGAGGTTGTGCCAGCCGTTCTCCATGATGCCGACCTCTTTGAACGTGCCGTCGAGCAGCATCTTCTGAATGGCGTCGCCCAGGTGCTCCACCGTGTACTCGGTGGCCTTGGCCGAGGTGGAATAGAGGTCCACTCGCCTGATGTTGGTGAGGCAGCCGCGAATGGGACCGCCGTCCTGCACCCACGAGAAGCCCTCGAGCATGACCTTGTCAATCCAGCCCTTGAGCATCGCGGGGATGTCGCTCCACCACATGGGTGCCACGAGCACAAGCCTGTCTGCACGCCGCAGCTGGTCCTGGTAGGTCCCCACGAGTGGGTCGGCGAACTCGCCCTTGCTGTAGACCTTGAGGTCAGCGGCGTGCATGGCTGGGTCAAAGCCGTCCGCATGCAGGTCGCAGACCTCGCACTCGTCCCCTGCCCGCTCGACGCCCGCGACGACGGACTCCTTCACGGCATGGCAGAAGCTTCCCTCGTAGGGATGGCAGTACACGACCAGGACATGCTCCGGCATGGCTCCTCCTCCACTCACGACGCTCATTTCGAAAACCATTTCGTGCCATCCGCATGGTAGCATCCCTCAGCCGATGACCGGCAACAAGACCGCTGTGCATGCCCCATCGCCCGGGCAAACGGCCGAACGGATGGGGCCGGCGCCCGAAGGCGACGGCCCCATCATGATGCGCATGCCCCGCGTATGGGACGCGACGCTCGTTACATGTCGAAGTCTATTAGCACACGGAAGGTCGTGGGCTTGAGCGCCTCCTCGAAGGCCTCGGCACACTCCTCGGGAGGATATGCAGCGGACACGAATGGCTTCACGTCAACGATTCCCTCGGAGACCATCGCCGCAGCACGTTCGAAGTCCTCTGTATTTGAGTTGGCGGTGCCGACGGTGTGAATCGACTCGTGGTGCATCCAATTGGGATCGATTCCGTACTTGCCCGACTCACCTGGACGCGGATGAATCGAACTGTAGAGGATCACCTTTCCTGCATTCGAGACTGCCGAATAGGCATCGTCGAGAACCGAGGGGAAAGGCGTCGTGTCGAATACCTCCTGGCACTTCCTGCCATGGGTAATCTCGAGAATCCTTGCTGGTAGGTCATCCTGCGATGGATCTATCGCATAGCTCGCACCATGCTGGAGGGCAATGTCTGTTCGCGCATGATTGGTGTCCGAAACGATTACGCAAGCTCCGCGCGCGTGGGCAATCTGGACATGGAGCTGTCCCATAATGCCGCATCCGATGACGAGCACGTAGTCTCCCAGATGCACCTCGGCAGACGTGACGCTATGGGTCACGCATGAGATGGGCTCAATCAGGGCCGCCTCATGGGGACTCACGTTGTAGTACTTGAAGGCGCATCTTGTCGGGATGATCACGTACTCGGCGAAGCCACCGTTGCCGATGTAGGGAAGGGCCTCGTTCTTCGGAGTATGGACGAAATGCTCGCAACACTCCTCGTGACCGGTCCTGCAGAAATAGCAGTCCTCGCAGCTGGCAGTGACGCCGATTGCAACTCGATCGCCAACGGACCACATGCGCGTATCAACATCGGGGCCTATGGCCTCGATGACGCCCACGTTCTCATGTCCTCCCACGAAGGGGAACTCGACCTTGTTCTCGCCGACATACGCTCTCTGGTCCCACGTGCAGATAGCGCAGCAGCTCACCCTCACCAGCAGCTTGTCTCCGGAAACCGTTGGCCTCTCATACGTCTCCATTGAGACCTCATGGACTTTGTGCATGACGACCATCTTAGCCATCGCGGACTCCCTTCATCCTGCTTGCAAGCCGACCGTTTTCCCGCCGGACGAACATTCGCTTTTAATTGCCTGAATTTGCTTTTATTATCCATTATTGACAATATTTGGCGAACTAATCCGGTACTATTTAACTCTAGCAGCAATTACTAGATAATTTTAGAAATTTTTATAAAAGCCCTCGAGACTGGAGGATCGCATCAGAAAGGAGCGCGACTACCTCCCTGCAAGGCCCGCATATGAATCGGCAAAGTAGAGCTTGGGTGGGTTCTCAAGGGCGCTTGCCGCTCGAGCTACGATTCCATCCACGTCGGCATCCATGAAGAGACCATCTATGTCCTCGAGCTTCGCGAACCGGATGAAGGGACGCGCCTCCCCGTTGACCTTCGTCGAGTCCATGAGGATGTACTTCTTGCGAGAACACTCCATGAACTTGACCTTCGCCTCTGCGTTGCCTGCAGACGGAGTCAGGAACCCGAATGACGTCTCGAGCGCATCGGCTCCGATGAAGCACTTGTCTACCAGCACATCCGTCAGACTGGAACGCAGAAACTGCCCCAAGACCTGACGGTGCCTCCTCTGGAGAACCCCTCCTGTGCAAATGAGGTCGAACGTCGGGTAATGCTCGGCGCCGTAGTCGAGAATCTGGAGGCTGTCCGTGATGACGGTCAGCTGTCGCTTGCCCTGGAGGGCACGAAAGAACTCGAACATCGTGCTGCCGCCCCCCAGCAGAATGCTATCCCCATCGTATACCGTGTCCGCGGCCATCCTGCCAATGGCCTGCTTCGCATCCGAGTGCCTGGCAAGTTGCTCCGAGAACGAGGGGATAAGCTCGCCTACCGGAGGAATCGCCCCACCTCTGACGCGCTTGAGGGAATTGGACTGCTCAAGCTGTTGCAGGTCGTTTCTCGCCGTCATCGCGGTGACGCCGAATTCGTCGCAGATGTCAGAGATCCTGATGAAGTCCGAGTGACGCAGGGTCTTCACGATCCACTCGCGACGGGCATCCGCAGGGACCTTTCTCTGGTTTGCCATGTCTGCCTATTTTCGTTTCGAAATTGACAAAGCAAAACAATGATATCCAATGGGCATTGGGCCATCCCGTGCCAAGACTCCCTTCCCTCGAATCACCATCTGCCGCTAGGACTTCTCGAATGCCTCTTCCAAGCTATGGATCGCATCACGGCCTACATCCATGCAATGAGCTGCCAGCTCCTCAAGGGGCATGCTATCTCGGCTGCTTATGGCTTCTAGGAGCATGCCCAGGTTCGCGCCGGCAACCCCTCTGCTCCGATTCTGGGGGTTGCGTCTCTCCGCGATGCTTGACACGTTCCCAGGGGTGCCGCCATACAAGTCAACAAGCACCAGGACGCCCTCTGCGCCATCCATTTCGGAGAGCTTCTCCTCGACGTTGCCAAGAAACTCCTCGAAGCCCGCATCCGGTCGCAGGGAGAGGCTCTCCACTCCTTCGAACTCTCCAAGAATCATGTTTGCCGCCGAAAGCAGGCCATCGGCATAGTCGCCATGCGATACCAGCAGTATCTGAATCATCGCTTCGCTCCCTCAGCTCGTAGCCCCACCAAGACATGCCCAGGGGGCACCTTCCCTGCCCACGATGAACGTCAGCATCTGCCTGCGCTGCCACACAAACGCATCCATCGGGACGCCTCCGCTGCAAAGCCAGCGCAAATTGAATCGTAGATGCCATAGACGTTCTTGCCCGAAAGGTCTGTTCTCTGCGCAGCGTCTCGCGCAGCGATGAACAGGTCGGTCGCGACGTTCACCTTGCAGATGCCCTGCCTGCAGCAGCGGGCGATGTTGTCATCCCCCGTGCCGCTTGCCCCATGGAGCACCAAGGGCACCGAAATGGCCTCAAGGAGCTCGTCAAGCAGCTCGAAATCAATCCGAGGGGTCCCTTGGTAGATGCCATGAGACGTCCCGATGGCGACGGCCAAGAAGTCGACGCCCGTCTCGTCGACATATCGTGCGGCCTCATCAGGGATGGTGAGGACGGATTGATCCTCAGACCCCGCGCCGACATGACCGAGCTCTGCCTCGACCTCCACGCCGCATGCATGGGCAACGTAGACAAACTCGGCAACCTTGGTCCGATTCTGCTCGTATGGCAGCTTGGACATGTCAATCATCACGCTGTCAAACCCAGCCCTGACACCAATGAGCGACTCTTCCATCGTGCCCGCATGGTCGCGAATGATAGCCACGGGCACTTTGGCCTCCTCGCATAGCCCGACTTGATGGGCCAAGAACGAGGAAAGCCCGCCGTCATAGATGAGCCCCTCCAATAGGATGAGGGGGCTACGCACGTCCTCGGCAGCCTTGATGGCAGCTCGACACGTCATCTCGTTGACGGACGAGAGCGCAGGAACCCCGTAATGACCTTCTTTCGCCGCTGAAAGAATCTCCGATAGCCTCGTGATCATGGCATCTCCCTTCACGAATTCCTTCCATGAAATGATGGTACTGCAGATTATCTATATTTTTCTAATATTCACTTATATATTGCCAATTAGAAAGGAATTACATCCACTTACCGATAATTTTAACTAGCTTTAGCAACTAAACTATGAGTTGCAGAGAATGGTGGCTACGTAAGGAAAGCTCCGTCTTGGCATAGGGAGGAGGTGCCTTGGATGAAGGAAATCCTACTTGCAAGGATTGACGACCGTCTCATCCATGGTCAGGTGGTGGCGAAATGGGCGAAGAAGATCCCCTTCGATCATATCTACATCGTTGACGATGATGTGGTTAACGACACGTTCATCTGCCAGTTGATGAAGTCGATCGCCCCGAAGAACCTCACGATCGTCATCCTCGACGTGGACGACGCGGCGGCTAGCCTCACCTCTGACGCGGGACCCGATGAGAAGATATGCATCATCACGAAGCTTCCACAGGTGTTCGAGAGGCTGCTGGACGCTGGGGTCCCAATCAAGGAAGTGATGCTCGGAGGCATGGGCAACAAGTCAGGGAGGACGCCTTTGATAAGAAGCGTTTCTGCCAGCCCTGAGGAGCGAGCCTCGCTCAAGCGCTTGATCGGCGCAGGAGTTCGAGTGTTCTATCAGGATGTCCCGGACACGAAGCCCACAGATCTGCTGAAGAAACTCTAAGCCCTAGGTCCAATGAGGGGGTACCCATGACTTGGCTCCAGGCATTATTGCTAGGCCTTCTGTACTATGCGGGGCAGAGCTGGATAACCATCATCGTATGGTTCACCATGAAGCCCCTGTTCCTCGGCCTCATCACTGGTTTGATTCTCGGCGACCCGATTACAGGCGCTCAAGTCGGCGCCAGCATCCAGCTGCTCTACATCGGAATGATCAGCGCAGGGGGCTCGCTTCCTTCCGATACCACCTTGGCAGGAATCCTGGGAACAGCTCTTGCCATCACCGGTGGCCTTTCGCCCGAAGCAGCACTCTCGATTGCCGTCCCCGTCGGTCTCCTCGGCTCCTTCGTACACTACGGGAAGATGTCCTGGAACTCCTTCTTCGTCTCCTATGGTGAGAAGCTCATCGACGAGGGCAAGGCAGACAAGCTGTGGATTGCCAACGTTCTCCTGCCTCAGCTTCTTCTCCTCGTTGTCAGCGGCGGCCTCTGCACACTGGCGTGCTATTACGGTGCGACCTATGTCCAGGGCATCATCGACATTCTTGGCGGGACGGTTCTCAAGGTGCTCGGCACGATTGGCGGCATGTTGCCGGCAGTCGGCATCAGCCTGACCTTGACCTACATCTTCAAAGGCGAGGCGATTCCGTTCCTTATCGTCGGGTTCCTTCTCTCGTCGGTCTTCGGACAGAACCTCGTCACCATTGGCATCTTCGGAGCCGTCTTCGCCTCCATCGCCTACTTCATCATCAGCGACCAGGAAGGCGCTGTCGAAATCTCCCAGCAAAGCGAGCAGGAAGACGCCGAAGAGGACAAGGGCAGGAAGAGGCTCTCCAAGGGCACTCTTCGAAAGGCCTATTGGAACTGGTATCTCTGGTGTCAAGCCTGCTACAACTGGCTCAGGATGCAGGGTCTCGGATTCGCCCACTTCATGGCGCCAATCACAAAGGAGCTCTACGGCGAGGACACCGAGGAGCGCAAGGTAGCGATGAAACGTCATCTTGAGTTCTTCAATACCGAACCCGAATTCGGCATGGTCTGTCACGGCTTGGCGGCCGCGATGGAAGAGCAGCGTGCCAATGGCGAGGTCACGGGCGAGATGATCACCACGGCCAAGACGTCCTTGATGGGACCCATGGCCGGCTTGGGCGACACGCTCATGCAGGGCATCATCGTTCCGGTCACGCTCGCCATCTTCGTCGACCTCACGCGTCAGGGCGTACTTGCCGCCCCGATCATGTATGCCGTCACGATTACGACAATCAGCATCGCCATCTCCTACAACGTGTTCATGTTCAGCTATCAGAAGGGCAACGAGGCCATCCTCGACCTCATGCAGAACGGTACGCTCGACCGTGTCCTGCGTTGCGCTAACATCATGGGCTGCACCGTAATGGGTGCCCTGATTGCAGCATACGTTGTGCTGAGCTGCGGTATCACCTTCACGAGTGCGGGCATGGAGTTCAACCTCCAAACCCAGCTCTTCGACGCGATACTCCCGAAGATACTCCCGCTGCTGCTCACGCTGCTCTGCTACCGACAACTCAAGAAGGGCACGTCGGCAATGAAGCTCATCGGAATCATCGTCCTCGTTGGCGGGATTGGCTCGCTCATCGGCCTGTTTGCCTAGGGACAAGGAGGTCATCGGTTTCGCATGGACCGAACGGTGCGCCCCGCCGCAGCAATTTGCGGCGGGGCGCCGACTGTCCGTGACACGTGCAGATTCTCCCTCATAGGAGACTGATGCCACACGAATGAGAGAGGCGGGGGAAGGCAGATGCCCTCCCCCGCTCAGGACGTACGTGATTCGACGATGAGCGCCGAATCGGAGGCGCTACTTGTTAAGCGCTTCCTCGACCGCGACGGCGCAGGCCACAGTGCAGCCGACCATCGGGTTGTTGCCCATGCCGATAAGACCCATCATGTCCACGTGCGCGGGCACGGAGCTGGAGCCGGCGAACTGGGCGCTGGAGTGCATGCGGCCCATGGTGTCGGTCATGCCGTAGGAGGCAGGGCCGGCAGCCATGTTGTCCGGGTGCAGGGTGCGGCCGGTGCCGCCGCCGGAGGCGACGGA
>CADBMC010000017.1 GCA_902795635.1 uncultured Coriobacteriaceae bacterium
ACGAAACGAAACGACGAACGGCAGGAGCGCGCCCGCCAGCGGCAGGCGCCCAAGGCTGCGCGAAAGACGATGCCCGAAGGCGCCGATCGCGGCCTCTACCTGGCCGAACCCGCGACGGGGCCGCCTGGCGCGCCCGCGCCTGGGCCGAGGCGCTCGGGCAGCATCACCGAGGCCTTGAACATGTGGTCGCGGCACTCGAAGCTCGAGCTGCCGCCCCACTTGGCGGCAAGCGCCCTCACCGAGGCGATTCCCCTTCCCTTCCCCTCGTGCTTGGTGGAGAGGAAGGTGCCGTCGTGCCTCACGACCGGGGCGTCGGCGACGCTGTTGTCCACCGCGAACACGAACGGCGAGCCGGGAAGGCAGCTCCCGCGCACGCTCAGGAGCAGGCTGGCGGGATCGGCCCCGGCCGCCGCCTGCTCCATCAAGGCGTCCACGGCGTTCTCCATCAGGTTGCCCACGATGGCGGAGAGGATGGCGTCGTCGAAGGGGATATCCTCGGGAAACTCAACCCTCACGTCAGGGTTGATGCCTTGGTGCGACGCCTCGTCACAGTAGAACACCAGGATCGCGTTGAGCGACGGGTTCTGGCAGAGGCGCAGCGACGTCTCGGGCACCACGGAGGAGATGTCGGCGGCATAGCGGCGGAACCCGTCCAGGTCCCCGCGCGTCGCGAAGTCGTCGAGCACGCGCACGAACTGGCGCAGGTCGTGGCTGATGCGCCGCGTCTCCTCCAGGCGCTCGTCCAGATAGCCCAGGTAGGCGTTGTTGAGGCGCACGCGATGGCTCAGCTCGTTCGCCTCGATGAGCGCGGAGTAGTACTCCCCTATGTGCCAGATCGCCATGAAGTACTCGACCATGAGGAACAGCGCGAACGCCAGGAACGCCATCGTGATGGCGCCGATGCGCCCCACGAACAGGCTCGACGTGTTCTCGGGGGATGCGTACAGCAGGAACACGCCCAGCGTCGCCGGCAGCACCCATACGGTGCCCACGCTCACGGAGCGCCCCGAGTCCTCCCGCATGGGCAGGCGCGAGAGCAGGACCGGCATCTTCTCCTTGAACGGGCGCCAGAGCGCCGCCACGGCAACGGCCGAGAGGCCCCATTGCGTGAGCATGCCCGGCCATGCCAGGTACATGTCGGAGATGGTGTCGCCCACCGCGTACGCGTCCACCACGACCGCCCAGTACGTGATGTACGAGCAGATGAACAGCATCAGCGCGATCACGAGCAGGGCGCGTCGCCAGTCGAGCCCGGAGATGCGCTTGAAGTACAGGCAATAGAGGAGGGAGAGCGGCACGGATATGGTGCGCGTGTCCAGGTCGAGCACGACCTCGACGATGCCGGCGGCCACCGATATGCCCAGCGCGGCTCCGATGCCCGCCACGGCCTCCCGAAGGCTCGTGCCCACGAGCTCGTGGGCGAGCAGGTATCCCAGCACGCATCCCGGGAACACGCAGAGCTGCTCGGAGATGGCGTACAAGTATATGGCGACCGGCGCCCCCATGCGGCTAGAGCCCCCGCACCTTGTCGAAGAGGTAGCCCGACCATGCCGCCTTGGCGTCCGCGACGTTCCTCAGGCTTATGGGCACGCGCATGCCGTTGCGCAGCACGAACTCGGCCTGGTCCATGCCCCTCACGAACGCGAGGTTCACCAGGTAGCCGCGGGCGGAGAGGTAGAAGCTCCCGTAGGGCTCGAGCGCCGACTGCGCCTCGGAGAAGCTCGCCCGCACGCGATAGGTCTCGGTGAGGGCGTGCACCTCCACGTAGTGGCCGTCGGCCTTGCACCACACGACGTCGCCCACGCGCACGGGCAGCCGGCCCGTCCCGATGCGCACGAACGGCTCGGGCAGCCGGATGGAGTCGAGCGTGCGCACGAGCTCCTCCTTGCCGACGGGCTTGATGAGATAGCCCGCGGCCTGCACCGTGTAGCCCTCCACGGCGAAGTCCCTGCTCGAGGTCACGAACACGATGGGGACGCGGTCCTTCGCCTCGCGCACCGTGCGGGCGAGGTCCATGCCCGTGGCCGCCTGCTTCCTCTCGGAGAGGTACACGTCCATGAGGATGAGGTCGAACTTGAGGGGCTCGTAGGCGGCTCGGAAGGCCTCCGCCGAGGCGAACGCCGCCACCGACCCGACGTTGCCGCGCTCGTCCAGGTACTCGGAGATGAGCGACGTGAGGTGCTCGCGCGTCTTCTGTTCGTCCTCCACGACGGCTATGCGCATGCGTCTCCCACTCTCCGCGCTGCAATCGAATCGGAATCCGCGGCGACGGCCGTCGGATGGCACGTCCCCGGCCGGGACGCGCCGGGCCTCTCCTGCCAAGACGGCCGCCTTGCCGACGAGGATACATCAGACCGCCGCCGTACAATGGACGGCGAGAGCGCCGGCACGACGCCCGGTCGCCACGGCATATGGCCGCGGCATGTTCCCGAGACGATGGGGCCGCCATGAGGATCCTGCTGACGATGGCGATGCTGCCCGCCGCCATCCTGCTCATATACGTATACCGCCTCGACCCCGTGGAGAAGGAGCCGGCCTCGATGCTCTGGGGCCTGCTCGTGCGCGGCATGGTGTCGGTCGTGCCCGCCATCGTCATCGAGACGCTCGCCTCCCAGGCGCTCTTCGGAGGCGGCGAACCGAGCACCGTGCAGGGGGTCCTGCTCGACGACTTCGTGGTGGTGGCCCTCACCGAGGAGGGCTGCAAGCTCCTCTTCCTCGCCACGCGCAGCTGGCGCGACCCGAACTTCGACTACGTGTTCGACGGCATCGTGTACGCCGTCTTCGTGGGGCTCGGCTTCGCCATCGCCGAGAACGTGATGTACGTGCTCTCGTACGGCCCCGCCGTGGCGGTGACGCGCGCGTTCACCGCCATACCCGGCCACTGCGTGTTCGCCGTGCTCATGGGCTACTTCTACGGTCACGCCCGGCTCGCGGCGGCGCGAGGGCACTCCGTGAGGTGCGCCGCACTCGGCATCCTCTGCTACGCCGTACCCGTGCTCTGCCACGGCACCTACGACACGCTGACGACCATCGGCGACGAGGGCGCCTTCCTCATGGCGCTCGTGGCCATGGCGCTCGTGGCCATGCGGCTCACGAAGGGGACCGCCAAGCGGGCCGAGCGGGTCTCCAGCTACTGAGGCGCGCCTGCCGGCAGGCGCGCCTAGAGGTTCTCGTCGCCCCAGTCCTTGAGCTCCATGAGGATGGGGATGAGCGAGCGGCCACGGTCGGTGAGACGGTACTCCACGCGCACCGGCATCTCGGGGTACTGGGTGCGCAGCACCAGGCCGTCCGCCTCGAGCTCCTTGAGCGAGGTGGCCAGCATGGTGTTGGTGATGCCGAACACGAGCCTCCGAAGCTCGCCGTAGCGGAGCTCGTCGGCCTGCGAGAGGGCCACGAGCAGCAGGATCTTCCACTTCCCGCCCACGGCGTCGAGCACGCGGCGCAGCGAGCAGCCCGCGCCGGTGACGGAGGGGTCGGCGCTCGCGAAGCAGGGCATCCGCTCGGTGGCCTCGCGCGGCAGCCTGGCGGCGGGGCTTTCCGGCGACGAGGCCGCGGAGGCGCTGGCAGGGGCGTCAACAGGTGCCATGGTCAGTTCTTCCTTACCACGTAAACAATAACTGCGTACTTGCTCAGGAAAACATACCACGTAGGCTTGTAGGCAAGGAAGAGATGCGGGCGCCGAGGCGCCCGATGGGAGGAGGACTACCATGGAATACAGCATCGACAAGGGCAGCTTCCAGGCAGAGGTCGTGGAGAGCAAGGTCCCTGTGCTCATCGACTTCTACGCCGACTGGTGCGGGCCATGCCGCTCGATGATGCCGGTGGTGGGGCAGCTTGCCGAGGAGTACGAGGGCAAGGCGAAGGTGGCGAAGGTCAACGTGGACCAGGAGCCCGAGCTGGCCATGTCGTTCGGCGTCTCCAGCATCCCCTGCTTCTGCATCATGAGGGACGGCAAGGTCGTCGACCGCGTGGTGGGCGCCGTCCCCAAGGCGGAGCTCACCAGGCGCCTGGACGCCGAGGCATAGTCTCGGGAAGGCACGGCACGTGAGGCAAGGCGAAGAGGGGCGTATGGACGAGGAACAGCTCGACCAGGCGGAGTCGTTCTGGGAGCGCAAGGACGCCACCCAGAGGCAGATGGGCAAGCAGGACGTCTGGGAGGCAATCGACGCGTTCCTCTCGCAGCGCAGGATATGCGCGCTCGCGACCAGCGGCAACGGCTTCGTGCGCTGCACGCCTCTGGAGTACGGCTTCCACGGCGGGGCGCTGTGGGCCTTCACCGAGGGCGGCAGGAAGTTCCGGGCGCTGCGGGCGAGCAAGGCGGTCTCCGTCGCCGTGTTCGACGCGAACGGCGACTTCGGGAGCCTGAGGAGCGTCCAGATGCAGGGCGACGCGGAGCTCGTGGAGCCCTTCTCCGAGGAATACGTGGCGGCGGCGCAGGCGCGCGGCATCCCGCTCGACGCGCTGCGCCGCCTGAGCGAGCCCATGTGGCTCATCAAGGTCGTGCCGAGCGAGGCCACGCTCCTGGACTCGAGCCTGCGTGAGAAGGGCTTCGGAACCCGCCAGACCTGGAGGAGATAGCGTCGCGCAATGCCGGTGAGCATAACCAGAGCCCCTCTGGACACGGAGCGCGGCCAAGCAAGCGGCCGCGTGTTCCTCTCCGTCGCGCAGGCGCGCGGGGCAGGAGCCTCCGGTCGGTTCGACGCCCTGGCAGCGACGCTTGAGAGGGCCAGCCGCATCGCCTCCGAGGCCGACGCCGAGGTGGTCGTCTTCGCGCCGGACGTCGACGCATATCGCGACCAGCTGCCCGACCGTGACGAGCTCGACGCGGCGATTCTGGCAGGGCATGCCGAGGGCCTCGGCAGCGCCCAGCGCCTCGGACGTCTCATGCGCGCCAACCGCACCTGCTTGGACGAGGGGATGCTCGGCTTGGCGGCAGCACGCGCGCCTGAGGTGGCGCCTCGCAACGCCAGCCTGGGCGGCGATGCGGCCTTGGACGACGAGCTCGCCGACATGGACGAGGGCTTCTCGGAGATGCTGCTTCGCAAGATCGACGAGCTCGGCATGACGGACGCCGAGTGCTACCACCGCGCCAACGTGGACCGCCGGCTCTTCTCCAAGATCCGCTCGAACCCCAGCTACCGGCCGAGCAAGCGCACGGCTGTGGCGTTCGCAGTGGCGCTTCGGCTCTCGCCGGACGAGGCCGACGAGCTCCTCCGCAAGGCCGGCTACGCCTTCTCCCGCTCGGACGCCTTCGACGTCATCTGCGCCCGCTACATCCGCAACGGCGTCTACGACGCCATGGCCATCAACATGGCCCTCTACGCCTACGACCAGCCTCTTCTCGGATAGCACCCACGGCTGGCGCCCTCGGATGGAGCCCTCGAGCTGAGCCTCACGCTTGGCTTCTCGCGCATGACGTCGCATGTGGCGCCGAAGCCTGCCCGAGATGTCGCCCGCGAGGCGACCTCTTGCGTCCCCGTTCGCGGTTGGATGGTCCCGGATGCAAGGCGCAGGGTGCCTGGGCATAGTGCCGGAAGGCGCCTGCGACGTATGCGAAGGGAGCCATAGATGAACGAGAGCCTCACCGAGATGGCATTCGTCCTCGACCGGAGCGGGTCTATGGGCGGACACGAGTCAGACACGATCGGCGGCTTCAACTCGCTGCTCTCACGGCAGAAGGAGGCGCCGGGGCAGGCGATCGTTTCCACCGTGCTGTTCGACCACCAGATCGAATGGCTGCACGACCGCACGGACATCCGCAGGATCGGGCCAATCACCAGCCATGACTACTGGGTGCGCGGAAGCACGGCGCTGCTCGACGCCATCGGCGAGACGATCCGGCGCATCGACCTGGCGCAGCATTACGCGCGCGAGGAGGACGTGCCCGCCCACACGATGGTCGTCGTCACGACCGACGGGCTTGAGAACGCGAGCCGGCGCTTCGGACCGCAGGAGGTGAAGGACCTCATCCATGCGCATGAGGAGCGCGGATGGGAGTTCATCTTCCTGGGAGCCAACATCGACGCCGTGGAGACCGGCTGCGAGATCGGCTTCCGCGCGGACCGCTCGGCGGACTTCGTGCTCGACTCCACGGGCTCCGGCGCGGCGTGCGACGGCGTGTGCAAGGCGGCGAGCGCCGTGCGGGCAGGCGCGGCTCTCGGCAGCGACTGGCGCGACGGGATCGACCGCGACTTCGACAGGCGCTCAGGACGGGGACGGTCCTAGGAGCGTCTCCTCAGCACATGGCCCAACCCCACGGCCAACAGGCCCGCGGCGCCGACGAGCGCAGCCGCCAGCATGAGGGACTGCTGCTCGCCCGTGCGCGGAAGGGCCGCCTTGAGCGAGCCCGTGCGATGCTCGGCGAAGTAGAGGGAGGGTCTGGCGGAATCCTCCGACGAGGCAGGCTTGTCAGGGGTGTCAGGGGTGTCAGGGGTGTCAGGGGTGTCAGGGGTGCCGGGCGTGTCAGGGGTGTCAGGGGTGCCGGGCGTGTCAGGGGTGTCAGGGGTGCCGGGCGTGTCAGGGGTGCCGGGCGTGTCAGGGGTGCCGGGCGTGTCAGGGGTGCCGGGCGTGTCAGGGGTGCCGGGCGTGTCAGGGGTGTCAGGGTTGACGGGCTCGGTCGGCCCCTCGGACCTCTTGCGGTTGACGCCGAGCTCGTTGCCCGAATAGCCCCAGTGGTGCCCTTCGGCGCCCAGAATTCCATTGCCGCCGACGATCAGGCAGCCGTTGTAGTTGCCGGTCACCATCGCGACGTCTCCGTGCGGGACGATCACGGTGCCGAACATGGGCGTCGCGGAGCTGCTGAAATGGACGCGCGTGGCATAGGGGAAGAGCCACACCAGCCCCGAGGCCTTCCCTCCCTCGGCCGGCGTGAGATCGGCCGCCTGCATGATGGGCATCTCCACCTCGCCCACATCGGTGACGAGGATCACGGTGTCGCCACTTTGGATGCCGAGAAGCCTGATCTAATTCAGGCCGGTAAGCGAGCCCTTGTAATAGCCTCCGGACGGGATCTCCGCGCTCGACCAATAGGCATCCCCGGTCACGGGCAGCTCTGACCAGGTGATTTCCGTGTCGTCAACGATGGCCTCGACCTGCTCCCCTATGGAGGCGAACGCGGCATCGAAGTCGATGTGGTCATCATCGTATGCGACGGTCGTCGCGCCGTAATACGCCTTGCCTTCGTTCTGCGTCCCGACGACGATGGTGCCGTCCTTGGCAGACGCAGTAAGGATGTTGCCGTCCAGTGTGAGCTCGCCGGCAACGAAGCTGTACTCGTTCTGGACGGCATCCGAGCCGACGTTGCTCAGATGCGCGTCTCCGCCAACCGCGATGGGGCCCACCTGGTGGTTGGCAGCGGTGCCATCCGCATATCCTTCGAGGTCGCCCTTGCCGTAATAGGTGTAGTCCTCGGCGATGTGCTTGAGCGAGTAGTCGGCGTCCTTAGGAACCTGCGCGTCCGTCGTGCCGCTCGCATCGGCCATGCCGACGAGCTCCGTCGTGGTTCCCTCCGTCGTAGCGACGGATGCCGTCTCGAAGGCGGTCGCGGTTGCCTCTACGACAGTGCCCGAATCCGACGTCGCGGCATCCACGTCGGTCGGAGAGCCGTCTGAGGCAGACGGCGTTTCCTCGCCCGCTCCCTCCTGGACGCTCGTCGCGTCCGCGGGGCTCGTGTCCGCAAGCGCCAAGGGCGCCGTCACGGGATTCAGGAACAGCGCCGAGGTGAGTACCACCGTGACGACGGCCCTCCTCGGGGCAATGGGTATCCGGGAAGAAGTTAGCTGATCGAAATCTTCGTGATATCCATCATTTTGCAAGAGATGCGCAGCGGCATCGCGCTGCCCGGGCGTGTACGACATGGCTCCCCCTTGTTGATGCCGTCTACGTTCGGAGCTTAAATATCTATAATAGTATATTCGGGCAATGGGCCCCTTTAACGTTCAAGCGCCAAGCTCCGTCCTTGGTCGGCCGAGCGACACCTGTCGCCTCCCAAGCGGAGCGCGACCCGAGAGCCCCCGCGATGCCCGCGGAACGCAAGCTCGGCTGCCCGCCGGCTCGGGCCTCGGCTACCTGCCCTGCGATGCCGCTTGCATGTGCCGGGCCACGCGGTCCGCGAACGACTTCCACCCGCAGACGCCCAGCACGATGAAGTAGGGAAGGTACAGGTAGAGGTAGCGCGCACGGCATTCGAACACCATGAGGAACAGGGCGAGCATGCCCACGGCCATGAGCGCCGCCACGAGCTGCCGGCGAGGCCGACGGTCGGCGAGGCCCGCCACCATCCCGAGCATCACCGCATACCACGCCACCTGGGCCACGGTCCTGAACGCGCCGCCGTCCTGGGGGCCATACGGCTTGACCTCGTAGTACCTGAGCAGGTCGGAATCCTTGCCCACGACCTGCGTGGGAGGGTTGCCCTCGCGGTCCCAGCCGAAGGTGCCGTCGTTGAAGTTGACGATGGTCTTGTCCGCCCAGAGGCGCAGCAGCCCCGCGGGGCCCAGCTCCGCCACGCGGCGTCTGAACTCCGCCAGGTCGGCCGCGTTGCGCTCCTCCCTGGTGGCGAAGGATGCGGAGAAACGGCTGTCGTCGGCGTCGTACATGCCGTTCTTGGGGTTGGTGCCCATCATCAGGTAGTGCTGCCAGGAAAGGGCCCGCTCCGGGTCGGACCGGGGGGCGCCGCCTAGCGCCAGGCCGTTGAGCGCCACGGCGCAGCCGACGCCCACCGCGCACGCCACGACCACGGCCGCCACCCGGCGCGCCCCGCCCTTGCGCGCGCTCCCCTCTCCTGCGTCCCCGCACAGCGCCTCGCGCCTGGCACGCCTGCGCCTCGCGGCGCCTCGGGCAAGGCGCACGGCCTCCACCAGCGCGATTGCCGCCAGCATGGCCAGCGAGGTGGGCTTTATGAGGTAGCCCACCACCGAGAAGAGGCCGATGAGCCCTCCCTTGAGCCACGGCTTGTGCACGCACACGTAGGCGAAGAGCACGATCGTGGGCGAGAGGATCCCGTACGAGTCGGAGTACGGGACGAGCAGCCAAGGCGAGCAGCCCACCAGGATTGCGCAGACGAACCAGGCAAAGAGCCCCCACATCCACGAGCCGGCAAGCCTGCGCGCGACGAAGGCGCAGAGCGCGCAGCACAGGCAGGCGATGGCAGCGCCGACGTAGGTGAGCCCCAGATGCCAGTTGGCGAAGCCGACCGCCTCGCAGAACGACTTGATGCCCGAGAAGACCCACAGAAGGAAGGTCTGGTTGCCGTTGGCATCGAAGTAGCTCCGCGTTGAGGCGACGTCGCCCGACAGGTAGTCGATGAAGGCGTTGGGGTCCCAGGTGGTGTAGAACTCGCAGTCACGCGCCACCTGGGCCTCGAAGGTGAGCAGCAGAGCCGACAGCAGCACGATGACCAGCACGAAGTAGCGGTCGAACCACTCGATGCCAGACGTGTCGGCACGCCGCAGCAGCGCGCAGGCCACCACCATCCCCGCTCCCGCGAGCAGCATGAGCCAGGCGGAGTCGTTGGCGTAGAAGTCGGTGACGAGCTGGATGTGGGTATGGCCAGAGGCGAACGCGACCCCGACGACGACGAGCGCGAAGCATGCGAGCATGACGCGCCAGAGCACAAGCCCTGCCCTGCCGACTCCCTGTCGGACCTCTGCCGGTTCCCGCATCGCGCTATCCCTCCTCGGACCCATCGCCGGCCGTGGCATCGCCGACGGCTGCGGCATCGTCGCCGGACGCAGCCTCTTTGCGGCGCCTGCAGGCGGCATGCGCCAGACGCTCGAGCAGGACGAGCCCTGCCAAGGAGCACACGCCTCCCTGCATGGCAAGCGGACGAGAAACCGTCGCCGTCGTCGTTCCCGCATCGACGCAGATCTGGCCGCGATGGCTCTTCGCGCTGCCCGAGGAGAGCCCAGCCACCCAGGCAAGGCCGGTTGCCACGTCGTCCTCGGATGCCGAGACCTTCAGCGTCCCGTCGGAGAGGCTCGTCCGGACCTGCGTCAGCGTGCGCTCCGGGAGCTCATCGGGAGACAGGCCCAAGGCGTGCGACAGCAGCCGGCCGACGAAGTCGTCGCGGGTCATGCTGTAGTAATAGGTGAGGTTGAGGCCCACGAAGACGATGTCGTCGTTCTCGACGGTGCCGATGAAGCTGAGGGAACGCCCCAGCTCGCTGTCATCGATCGTGCCCCAGGAGTCGTCGAGCCCCTCGAGATAGACCGTCTTCCACTCGCCGGTGCCCAGTGGGAACAGGTCGGGGAGTTCGGCCCCCTCGATCGTGTCGAGCGTCGGATAGCCGCCGCTGAAGGTGATCTCGTTGCAGCGCACCCCCAGGAACTCGCAGTCGTGGGTGGTTCGGTCCTCGGGGATGCCGTCGGCCAGGATCACCACGCGCGTGCCCGCCTCGGACAGCTTGCGCACCAGGCCCTCGGCCGCCTGCTGGTCGTCGTAGTCGACGCTGCAGACCAAGACGGTCCTGTAGGCGGAGAGCTCCTCGAAGGTGTAGTCGTCTAGGTTCTCCGAGTCGCCGGGCACCACGTTGGGGAAGCCGAGCGAGACCGTCTCGGCATTCCTGCCGATGGCTATGGCCGAGTACTCGGCCGTGGACCCGAACCCAGATGTCGCGCCCCGCAGCCTATAGAGGCGGTACGAGTCGTTGGCGGCAGCGAGGACATAGCCCACCTGTCGGGCATCGGCGTCCATGCGCTCGAGCTCCTGGGCATCGAAGCCCTCTGCCGCAGGCGTGCGGACGAGCACCACGTCGCAGCCCAGCTCGACGTTGCGGTCGAACAGATAGAGGAAGTCGCCCTCCTCGAGCGCCTCGTCGAGCAGCTCGTACCTGTCCGCGAGGGTGCTCGACGCGCGGTCCGCGCCTTGCGCCACGGCCACGGGCCCGGTCGCGTCCTGCCTGCCGTGCAGCCCCATGCCCGACGCCGCATAGGCAAGCCCGTCGCTCCTGCCGTAGCCGGAGACGATCGAGAGGCGCTGCCGCACGAGACCCTTGGCTTCCTCGAGCAGGGGCAGGGCGTCCGCGAACTCCACCGGATGGTGCGTGCCCTTGAGCTCGGAGAGCCGGGCTGCTGCCCACATGGCATCGTCGTTGGACGCGAGCTCGGTGTCCTGTGCCTGCAGCCACGCATCGGCCTGCTCGTTCGCCTCGTTCGAGCCTGCGAGCGCCCCCATCGCCTGCGGGACGGCGCCGAGCGCGAGCAACGCGCAGAACGCCGCGACAAGCCCCATGCGCATGCTGCCCCAGAGCGCCAGGCCGGTGAGCGCGAAGCCGAGGACGACCGATGCCAGAGCGGGAAGGGA
The DNA here is from genome assembly GCA_902795635.1 of uncultured Coriobacteriaceae bacterium. GTDB lineage: Bacteria > Actinomycetota > Coriobacteriia > Coriobacteriales > Atopobiaceae > CADBMC01. Next base: position 11,302 of record CADBMC010000017.1, read on the forward strand.
GAGCTGCCAGAGCTGGCCATCGGCCAAGGCACCTCCTGCTGCGCCCAAGGCGAAGGGGGCGAAGACGAGCGCCAGGAGCGCCGTCACGAACGCGGGGGAATGCCTGAAGGGGGCAGCGACGATGCCCAGGAGGATGAGGGCGAGCGCGACGAGCCCCACGTAGCAGCCATACCCCTGCTGCGAGGCGTAGGCGACGGGGTCCAGCAGCGCCGTCCAATTGCCGGCCTCCGGCTGCGCGAGCGCAAGCCCCTCGCCCAGCGTGCCTCCCGCACAGACGGCCGGGACGAGCCATATGCCCGCGATCGCGAAGCCACATGCCACGGCGCCGGCAACCCAGAGCTGAGGCTCGGCCATGTGGTTCGCAATGCCGTAGACGACGAGGTACGCGCCGAGGGCGCAGGCGATGAGCAGCGCGTCCGAGGGCTGGCAGAGCGCCATGGCCGCGACGATGGCCGCGACGAGCACGAGCGTGGAGGACGAGCGCCTCTGGATCCACCACCACGCGCAGAAGACGAGCGCCGGCAGGAGGGCGAAGACGATGGCCGAGGGGATGTCGCCGTCCACGAACAGCAGCCAGACGTTGTTGGGAAGCACGAACCAGAGGCCGCCAAGCACCGCCCCTAGCGCCTTGCGGTTGAGCTTCGCGCCCATGACGGCCCCGATGAGCCCGTTGGCGAACAGCAAGGCCCCGCCCAGCAGGGCGAACGCCGCGATGGCGTCGCCGCGTGCCACGTGCAGGCAGGCCGCAAGCGCAAGCACGGGTAGCGGCGGCCACGAAAGCAGGAGCTGCTCGCCGTTGTCCCAAAGGACGTCCATGTATGGGAAGGCTGCCCCGTCTTGGATGCATGAGAGCAGCGTCTGGCTCTTGTAGAGATGGGCAAGCGCATCCGAACCCGTGGGAAAGAGCGCATGGGCCTGCAGGAAGAGGCCCATGCCGAAGGCGGCAGCCGCATAGCAGGCCGCCACAGCCAAAAGGTAAGGAGCGACGTGGGTACGGGAGGTCCTCACTGCAAGGCCTCGTTGATCAGCTCGTCCACCAGGTGCTCGTCATCTGCGGGGCCGTCGCCATTGCCGCCGTTGCCATCGTCCCCGCCATCCCTGCCGTCGCCCGAATCGCCACCCGCGACAAGGTCGTCATCCACCACGTGCACCGTGTACATGCGCGTGGGGCTCTCGCTTCCGCTCACGCTCAGCAGCTCGCCCCCGGCATCCGAGATGATGCGATCGAACTCGGGAAGGAACGTCTCCACGACGCCCTCGAGCGTGGGAAGCACGTCGCGAAAGGTATCGGTCTCGTTGAGCAACGCCCCGTTGAACGGCTCGATGAATGCCTGGATATCCTTCTCGAACTCGTAGTAGGGGACGAACGCGCTGTCGGACACGCGAAAGCGGACGGTGAGCTCCCAGGTGTGGGGATGCGTCTCGCCCTTGTTGCCCTTAATGGTTATGTAGTGGTAGGAGTTCAGGTAGAACTTGAGACCCCACTCGCGCACGAGCCGTCTTGCCATGGCCTTACCCTTCGACTTTCGACATGCCGGACTTGAGGATGGTCGCCACCTGGTCTTCCAGGGGCTCTCCGGTGGATCCGATCTTGAGCAGCACGATATGGTCCGTGTCGTCCGAGAACAGCAGCACGTTGTCGCTGAGATGCTTCGCGTGCTTGATGAACTTGCGGTAGCGTGCCTCGTTCTTGAAGGCGACCTTGAGGCGCTCGCAGGGGATGCCCCGGTCCGTCGTATGCTTCTCGAATATGGGGAAGAGGCGCTCCTCGAGCACCTCGGGCCTCTCCTCCGCCGATGGCTCGTCGGGCTCGCCTGCAGCATCGGGCTCGCCAGGCACATCCGGCGCAGGACGCGCCGACGCTTCGTGTTCCGCCAACACGCTGCCCTGACGCCTCGCCTCGAGCAGGCTCGCGTTCAGGCGCTCGACCGACTCGCCCAGCCGGACCTCCCGCTCGACAGCCTCCTCCTTCTCGTTGCGAGCCCGCTGGACCTTGATGGCCAGGTGGATGGAAAGCACGAGGAAGGTGCCGAGCTCCAGGTAGAGCAGGGCGATGAGGCGGCTTCGGCTCCCCAGCATGACGTTGCTGCTGAGCATCATGTCGCGGTTGGTGAGCAGGCACAGCCGATAGGTGGACCCCGCATAGTCGAACAGGGCTCCCGATGCGACGAACTGCTCGCCCTCGATGGTGATCACGTCGTGGACCACCTTGTCCTTGGAAAGCTCGTTCAGGAAGTCCTGGCCGCTGCTCGAATCGAAGTAGCTCTCCGCCACCAGGCTGCGGTAGCGGCTCGTCTCGCTCGCGTCCTTCACGAAGAGCATCGTCGAGCCGCGCGAGAAGGTCCAGTAGTGCCCGCCGTTGGTGTCGAGCGTGCCGAGGATGTCGCCGATGATCTCCTCGTCGCTGCGGTCGGACTGCAGGTTGATCTGGTCGAGCACGAGCTGCACGTAGCCGTCCTGCTCCGCGGCCACGGCCTCCGTGATGCCGTTGTCGATGTCGCGGACCTGCAGGATGTCCATGCCTATGAACACCAAGGTCAGCACCACGACGATGGAGCTGACGGCAGTGACGAAATGCGACCTTGGATGGGCGCCGGAGGCCCCGCGCTTGTCAGGCATCGAATGCATCATCCCTATCGTTGACCCAGCGCCGCAGCCGGACGATGGGCCTCCCCATGCCTTGCAGTTGCTCGAAGAACGAGCGCCGGAAGTCGGCTCCTTCCTCGGTGAGGGTGCGCGTCTTCCACGTGGCCGAGGTGTTCACGGAATTGATTATGCCGGCCAGGCGGATGAAGAACACGCCGAGGTTGTAGAAGGGCAGCAGCATGACCACCCACCAGTTGGAGAGGTAGAAGCGCCTGAGCGGCTTGTCCATCCTCAGCAGGGCGGCGACGCAGATGAAGTAGAGGTATCCCACCACGATGTAGAGGGCGAAGATCAGAAGGATCGAGAGGAAGATGACAAGTGCCGAGACGTTGAGCGCCATGAGGCAGATGAGCGCCACATACCAGATGAGCCTCGGGAATGCGAAGGTGTGGTCGAACAGCAGCGTATGGACGTTCACGTCGCCCAGGCGCCATGGCGTGAGCTTCGATTGCCCGAACAGGTGCGCCACCTCGAGGCTTCCGCGCTGCCAGCGCTGGCGCTGCGTATAGAGCTTGTCCAGGCTCTCGATGGGGTCGACGAAGAAAATCGCGTTGTCGCACATCTCCACGCGCTGGTGGTAGAGGTAGCGCATCTGGAAGGTGACGTGCGTGTCCTCGCTGATGGTGGACGTGTTGTACATCCACGACCCGAGGATCGCCGACTTGCGGAACGCCGAGAAGGCCCCGGAGAGCGTGTAGACGGCGTTGATCTCGCTGGCGTAGCTACGCCCGGCCAGAAACGCCTGCGCATACTCCATGAACTCCAGACGCCTGAACAGCCGCGAGAACGGGTTCTTGTAGGCCATGATGCGGTCGGGCCGGGTGAGGATCGCGCCGGTCATGCAGTTGATGTCTTCGGAGGACTCGAAGCGCGCGATCAGGTTCTCCAGCGCATGCTCGTCCAGAACGCCATCGGAGTCGATGTTGATGATGTAGGCCCCACGCGCGCTGTAGAGCGCCTGGTTCAGGGCCTTCGACTTGCCCTGAGCAGAGACCATCCAGCTCATGTGGATGTCGGGGTAGAGGCGCTGGCAGCGGCTGTACACCTTGAAGCTGTCGTCGGTGCTGCCGTTGTCCACCAGGAAGATCTGGATGCGCTCGTTGGGATAGGTGCTCGC
>CADBMC010000018.1 GCA_902795635.1 uncultured Coriobacteriaceae bacterium
ATAGACCGGCGCATCGAATCGTTCATCACCGACCTGCACAGGCTGGGGGCACTCAATGGCTGACGCGCTCGCGGACGGCACCTACGTCATGCTCAACCTCGCCAACACCTCGCTCGCGCTCGACTGCGCCGGGGCGACGGACTACGACGGCACCAACGTCTGGCTGTACTCCCGCAACGACTCCGACGCCCAGCTCGTCCGCGTGTGGACCCGCTCGGACGGCACGAGGCAGCTGTGCTTCGCCGCGTCGGGCAAGTGCGTGGACGTGAAGGGCGGTGCCTTCGCGGTCGGGACCAACGTCCAGCAGCACACGGCAAACGACAGCGCGGCGCAGCAGTGGGAGGTCGTGGCCGTGGACGGGACCACGGGCGACGTCGGCGGCGCGTCATTCCAGGCCTACAAGGTCTGGTGCTCGGCCACCTACTCGGCCGAGACCAGGTACCTGCTGGAGTACCAGGGGGTCGGGACGCCCGCGAGCGGCGGCAACCTATGCATCTCGAACGACGAGGGCACGTCGCAGGACCAGATGTGGCTCTTCGTCCCGATGCCGCCCGTGCCGGACGGCACCTACGTGATGCGATCGTCGCTGGGCACCTCCCTCGTGGCAGACCTCAGCGGGGGAAGCCACGCGGTCGGCGCGCGCGTCATCGTCTCCGGCTGGCACTTCGGCACCGGGGTCGAGGGCGGCAACAACCAGGTGGTGCGCGTCCGCACGGACGCCTCCACGGGCCAGTCCACGCTCGCGTTCGCCCACTCGGGCCAGGTCATGGAGACCTACGACACCAACACGGCGCACTCCGGCGTCGCCGTGTGCCAGTGCGGATACTACGGCGGCACCGACCAGAGGTGGGTCATATCGCCCTACGGCACGGCCCGGCTCAACGGCACCATCGTGCCCACCTACGAGGTGCGCAACGTCGCCGCCACGGGCACGCCGCTCTGCCTCGACGTCACGGGCGGCAGGGGGACCGCCGGCACCTACCTCGAGCTCTACGCGCAGAACCACGCGGCCGCGCAGCTCTGGGCCTTCGACCCGTCGCCTGTCTACGACGCCGGCCTGCCCGCCCCCTCCATGCTCGGCATCGCGCCCGAGGCATCGGCGGAGCCCTCCGCCATGCACGCCGTCCGCGCCTCGGACGAGCAGGGGGGATGGCACGCCGCGCTCTCGGGCCGCGCCTCCGCGTGGCAGGCGCGGTTCCGCACGCGCTCCCGCGCCGCGTCGACCGGAGCATGGGGCGAGTGGTCCGCATGGCTGTCCGTGGGCGACCTCTCGGAGGCGAACGAGGGCTGGGGCAGGCGCAACGCGGCCACCTCGACGCAGCTCGACAGCGGGACCGTGTGGACGCCGACGTTCGCGATCCCGGCGCTCTCGGGCACCGGCACCGACGCCGTGGAGGTCGAGGTCGAGGCACGGGCCTTCGAGGACGGCGAGGGAGGCACGTCGTCGGTGGGCCCCTCGGTCTCGCGGGTCTCCACCGTCTCCTACGTGCCCACGGCCACTGTCTCGGCCGTCGAGGCCATGTACGACGGCCTGCATGCGACGTACTCGGTCGACGAGGCGTCGGCCTCCATCTGGTCGGCCAGGATAATGTCCATGACGCTCGGCGGGGAGGAGCTGCTGGCGGAGGCCATATCGCTCGACGGCACGTCCGGCACCGTCACCATACCTTGGGCCTCGCTCGCGTCGGTCCCGGCGGCGGGAAGCGCGCTCGCATGCACCTGCACGGTCACGGACGGCAGCATCGAGGACGCGTCGTCGTCCGAGGTCTCCGCAACGTGGGCCGACGGGGCCACGCTCTCGTTCGAGCCCTCGTTCTCCGTGACGGACCGCATGACCGTCGAGGTGACGGTGCCGGCGCACGCCGCCGACTCCGTCTTCCTCGTCGCGGGCGACGCCATGGAGGAGGCGGAGCCCCTCTCCTCCTCGGACGGCCAGAAGGTCTATGAGGTGGCCCCGCCACTCGGCACCGAGTGGTCCGTCATGGTGGCCTCACGGGCCACGTCGGGCGACGCGTCGGAGTGGTGCGCCATGTCCGTGCAGGGGCCCGCGCTCGCCCCGGCGTTCTTGTGGACGTGGGAGGACGCCAGGGCCCGCAGGCGAGCGGCGGCGCTCTACGCGCGGCGCGGCGGCAGGCGCTCCATGGCCGACTCCGTCTCCGCAGACGCGACGGCGTACGAGACCGTTGGCAGGGACCGGCCCGTGTACCGGGGCGGCAAGGCGATGGCTCGCGACCTGTCGGTCGACGGCACGGCCGTCCCCGACGCCCCGGCCGGCTACGAGGGCGTTCGGGCGTGGAGCACGCGGGACGCCTTCCGGGAGCTCGCGGCGCAGCGTCGGGCCCTCTTCCGCGGCCCCGACGGAGGCAGGCACCGTGTGTACGTATCGGGCGTGGACATGCCGCTCGAGTCCGGGCTGTACGCCGACGTGTCGGTCACGCAGGCGGAGGAGGCGAGATGAGGGACCTCGGCCTCTGGGAGGACCCGTCGCGCGAGGACGTGCTCCGCGTCGTGCAGGTCGACCCGCACTCGCTCGACACGACCTACGGCGACCTCG
>CADBMC010000019.1 GCA_902795635.1 uncultured Coriobacteriaceae bacterium
CGGCCATCTGGTCGATGAAGGCGCCGGTGCCGCCCGCGCAGGTGCCGTTCATGCGCTGCTCGATGCCGTTGTCGAAGTAGATGATCTTCGCATCCTCGCCGCCCAGCTCGATGGCGCAGTCGGTCTTGGGGATGAGCACCTCGACCGCGCGCTTGGAGGCGATGACCTCCTGCACGAACTCGAGGTCGAGCCACTTGGCCAGGAGCAGGCCGCCCGAGCCGGTGATGGACACGCGCATGGGCGTGTCGCCCAGCACCTCGGCCGCGCGGGCGAAGAGCTCCTTGGCGGTGGCGCGGATGTCGGTGTGGTGGCGCTCGTAGTTGGCGTAGACGAGCTCGGCGTCCTCGTCGATGACGGCGAGCTTCACCGTGGTGGATCCCACATCGATGCCCAGGCGCAACGTGTGGCCGGTCAGGTCGGGCGCCTCGGCGGGGCGCAGCTCTGCGCCCCGCTCCTCGAGCTGGTAGCGGTTAGTCATCGGAATCCTCCTCGAAACGCATGAGAGCCTCGCTGTACGCAGGGACGTCGAGGCTGATGGGAAGGCCATACAGGTCGCCGGGACGCACGAAGCACAGAACCGTCATGATGCGCGCCATGGCCTCGCAGCTCTCCCGCATTCCGCCGTCCAGCCAGCGGACGAGGACGCCCACCTCGGCGGACACGGCATAGGTGATGTAGTAGTCGAAGAAGCCCGCGGCCGAGGCGTCGAGCCCCGTGAGCGCGCGCGGCGCGATGATGTCGTGTGCGAGCCGCTTGACCTTCTCCGCGAAGGCGGGGTCGCCTCCTTCGCCGAGCAGGCCGGAGTAGAAGCCCCCGTTCTCCTTTATGTAGCCGAGCAGCTCCACCGCGCCAGGCGCCGGGGCGTAGTCCGTGAGGACCGCCACGAGCTCGGCCAGGTCGGCCTTGCCGATGGCCTTGATGCGCTCCGCGAGCTCGGAGAGGGCCTCCTCCTCCACCTGGCTCACGAAGTCGGGGATGTCGCGGTAGTGCGTGTAGAAGGTGCGCCTGGTGAGTCCCGCGCGCCGCGCCAGCGACGTGACGGTGACCTGCGAGAGGTCGCCGGTGGCGGCGAGCTCCTGGGCGAGCGCCCAGCGAAGCGCCCGCCTCGTCCGCACCGAGCGGGGATCAAGCGTGGCGTCTCCCACCCGCTCCCTCTCGCGCAATCTCTCTTGCATGGGCATGGTGTCTCCTCACGTTCTTTCACGCCGTGCGCATTATTGCACAATCTGTGAAAGAACATCGCGCATGTCCGTGCCTTTACGAAGTCCATATATGGTTGGCCCGTTCGTGGATGGCGCATCCGGACGCGCCGCATCGGGCCCGATGGGCAGACGCCCGTCGCAGCTCCCACGCAGGCAGGACCGCAAGCGGCTACCATGCGTGATGGCAACCTTGACCAGATGGCCACACGAGAGGAGCCCTCATGTCTGTGCATACCTTCGGCTTCGGCACCACGAGCGACGGGCGCGCCGCCCACCTCTACGTCCTCGACAACGCGAACGGGATGCGCGTGGGCGTCACCGACCTTGGCGCATGCCTCGCCTCGCTCCACGTGCCCGACAAGGACGGCGGGCTGCCCGACGTCGTGCTCGGCTTCGACTCGGCGACCGGCTACGAGCACAACCCCTGCGACCTGGGCGCCGTGGTCGGGCGCAACGCGAACCGCATCTCTGCCGGCCACTTCACGCTCGACGGCCAGGACTACCAGCTCGAGCTGAACGACGGGGCAAACAACCTGCACTCCGGACCGGACATGTGGTTCGAACGCCTGTGGGACGCCGCCACCGACGACGGCAACAACTCGGTCACGTTCCACCTGAGCTCCCCCGACGGCGACCAGGGCTTCCCCGGGGCCGTCGAGGCATACGTCACCTACCAGCTCACCGAGGGCAACGTGCTGTCCGTCGACTACGACGCCCGCCCCGACCGTCGCACGGTGCTCAACCTCACGAACCACGCATACTTCAACCTCAACGGCCACGACTCGGGCAAGATAGACGACCACCTGCTCTGGATCGACGCGGACGAGTACACCGCCTCCACCGCCGACCTCATCACCACGGGCGACATCATGGGCGTCGCCGGCACGGCCATGGACTTCCGCGAGCCGCGCCGCATCGGCGAGGGCTTCGGCTCCACCGACGCCCTGATCGACGTCATCGGCGGATACGACCACAACTACCTGCTCAACGGCTCGGGCCTGCGCCCGGTGGCGTGCCTCGAGGGCAATCGCTCGGGCATCGTGATGGAGGTCCGCACCGACCGTCCCGCCATCCAGCTCTACGTGTCCAACGCGCTCGACGAGCCGCGCGGCAAGGACGGCTTCGCCTACGGCACGCACGAGGGCGTCTGCCTGGAGACCCAGTACATCCCCGACGCCATCAACAAGCCGGAGTGGGAGCAGCCCGTCCACGACGCCGAGCACCCGTTCGTCTCCCGCACGGAGTTCGCGTTCTCCGTCCGCGAGTAGGCGCCTGCGCGCTCGCGACCCGCACGCGAGGAACACGCTCGCATGTGGGGCGCACGTAAGCAGGACCACGGAACCAAACGTCATGTGGCTCCGGCGGCCGCCCGGCCGCCGGAGCCACGTTCTTCTCGCGGGCGCATCTCGCGCGCCGATCCCGCGACGCCGCCTGCGGCGTCGCTGCGTTGGCGGCCTACTTGGACTGGCCGTAGTAGGCGTTCGGCCCGTGCTTGCGCTGGTAGTGCTTGTCCTGCAGGTACTGCGGGGCGGGATGCGCCTGCTCGTTCACCAGCTCGGTGCGGGTGGCCATCTTGGCCACCTCCTCGAGCACCACGGCGTGGTACACGGCCTCCGCCGCGTCCTTGCCCCAGGTGAAGGGCCCGTGATGCGAGCAGAGAACGGCCGGCACCGCCAGATGGTCGCGGCCGGCGAAGGTCTCCGCGATCACGACGCCGGTGTTGTGCTCGTATGCCTCCTCGACCTCCTCGGGCGTGAGCTCGCGGGCGCACGGGACGGAGCCGTAGAAGTAGTCGGCATGTGTCGTGCCGTAGCAGGGGATGTCACGCCCCGCCTGCGCCCAGCTCGTGGCCCACGGCGAGTGCGTGTGCACGATGCCGCCGATGCCCTCGAAGCGCTGGTAGAGCACCGCATGGGTGGGCATGTCGGAGCTCGGGTTGAGCTCGCCCTCCACCTTGTTGCCCTCCAGGTCGCACACGACCATGTCCTCCGGGCGCAGCCTCTCATAGGGCACGCCCGACGGCTTGATCGCGAACAGCCCGCGCTCGCGGTCGAACGCGGAGACGTTTCCCCAGGTGTACGTGACGAGCCCGCGTGCCGGCAGTTCCATGTTCGCCTCGTATGCCTGCTGCTTCAGCTCTTCCAGCATCGTTTCCTCCGTCTCCATTCGAATCGCACCCTCGTCGCGTTCGCACCGCACTCTGGCCGCGTTCTGGCCTAGGCTCCGAACGCGCGCTCGCACGCGAGCTCCGCCTCGTTGGCGGCGCGGAAGCGCGCGAGGTATGCGCGGAATCCCTCCACGTCGGCAGGGTCGGGCTCGATCGTGGACTGCCCCACCTCGCCGAACACCTCGGAATCCAGGTAGTCGGCGAGCCCCTGCCCGTCCTCCTTGTGCAGCATGTAGTTGACGGCGACAGCCTGGCCCCACGCGCCGCCCTCGCTCGCCGTGTCCATGACGGTGACGGGCGCCTCCAGCGCCGCCGCGAGGATCCGCTGCGCCACCTTGGGCGTCTTGAAGATCCCGCCGTGCGCGTAGAGTCGGTCGATGGCCACGCCCTCGCGCCTGAGCGCCACGTTTCCCGCCGCCAGGGCGCCGAACGCGGACATGATGCTCGCGCGCATGAAGTTCTCGAGCGTGAGATGAGCGTCGGGCATGCGCACGAGCAGAGGATGGCCCACCGACACGCCCATGACCGTCTCGCCGGAGACGAACGGAACGCTCACAATCCCGCCGCCGTCGCTCTCGCCCTCGAGCGCGAGCTCGAACAGCCGCGTGAACGCCTCGCCCTCGCCCACCTCGTGGCCGATGGACTGCGCGAAGGAGCGGAACAGGGAGACCCACGCGTTGATGTCGGAGGTGCAGCTGTTGCAGTGCACCATCGCCACCGCATCGCCCACCGGGGTCGTCACCAGGTCGACCTCGGGCACGGTGGCATCCTTGAGCGGCCGCTCGAGCACGACCATCGAGAACACCGACGTCCCGGCCGACACATTGCCCGTGCGCGGGGCCACGGAGTCCGTGGCGATCATGCCGGTGCCGGCGTCGCCCTCGGGTGGGCAGACGGGGCATCCAGCCTCGAGCTCGCCTTCGGGGTCGAGCAGCCGCGCCCCCTCCTCCGTGAGGTGCCCGGCCACCTCGCCTGCCTTCAGCACGCCAGGCAGCAGGTTGACGATGCTCACGTCCGCGCCGTGCTCCGCCGCGAGCCTGTCGAACTCCTGCGCCATGCGCTCGTCGTAGGTGCCGGTCGCCGAGTCGATCGGGAACATGCCCGAGGCGTCGCCCACCGAGAGCACGCGCCTGCCCGTGAGACGCCAGTGCACCATGCCTGCAAGCGTCTCGAGCTCCGCGACCTGCCCCACGTGCTCCTCGCCGTCGAGGATCGCCTGGTAGAGGTGGGAGACGCTCCACCTCTCGGGGATGTGGAACCCGAACGCGCGCGTGAGCTCGTGGGCGGCCTGCGTCGTGGTGGTGTCCCTCCACGTGCGGAACGGGACGAGCAGCCTGCCTTGCGCGTCGAAGGCCAGATAGCCGTGCATCATGGCCGAGACGCCGAGCCCCGCGAGCCTCGTGAGACGAACGCCGTAGCGCGCACGGACGTCCTCCTTGAGGCTTTCGTAGCAGCCGGCGAGCCCCGCCCAGATCTCGTCCTCCGCGTAGGTCCAATGGCCGTCCACGTAGGAGTTCTCCCAGTCGTAGGTGCCCACGGCGAGCGGGCGCGAGTCCTCGTCCACGAGCACCGCCTTTATGCGGGTCGAGCCGAACTCCATGCCCATCGCCGCCTTGCCCTGCGCGATCGCGTCGCGGGCGAGGTCAAACTGCGTCTGCTCCATGCCGGTCCCCCTCGGTCGTCGACGACGGCTTCGGCTGGATGCGCCGTCGCCGCCGGATGCGCCATCTCCGTCCTGCCCATCATAGTTGAGGCGTTGCCGCGGTCGCCTCGCCCCACTTCCCGCTGGCAGCCAGCATGCCAGGAGCGAATGCGGGCGGCATCGCCCGACGCCGACGGGCGCCGGGCTGCCCTCCCGCTATCATGGGTGGAAGCCCAACGACGATCGCCACGCTCGCCGGCCCGTGCGTTGCACGCCACACGCGTGATGCGCATCGGCCGACATGCCGCATGACGCCTGCCACCACACGCGAAGGAGCCACGATGCCCATCACCCCCGAGGAAGTCTTCGAGACCCTCAACATGGTCTCCCAGCAGAACCTGGACATTCGCACCATCACCATGGGAATCTCCCTCGCGAGCTGCGCGGACGAGGACATCCAGGCCATGTCGCGCAAGGTGTACGACCGCATCACCCATGCCGCCGAGCACCTGGTTGAGGTGGCCGAGCAGCTCGAGGGCGAGTACGGCATCCCCATCGTGAACAAGCGCGTCTCGGTGACCCCCGTCGCCCAGATCGCGGCGGCCTGCCCCGACGCGGACCTCACGCCCATCGCGAAGGCCATGGACGACGCCGCGGCGACGCTGGGCATCGACTTCATGGGCGGGTTCTCGGCCCTCGTGCAGAAGGGCATCGGCGAGGCCGATTCGCGCCTCATCGACTCCATCCCGACTGCTTTGGCCTCGACCGAGCGCGTGTGCTCCTCGGTGAACGTGGCGAGCCTGCGCGCCGGCATCAACATGGACGCGGTGCTGCGCATGGCCAAGGTCGTGCGCGAGGCGGCCGAGGCGACCACCGACATCAACTGCTACGGTGCTGCCAAGCTCGTCATCTTCTCCAACATGGTGGAGGACTCGCCGTTCATGGCAGGCGCCGTGCACGGAACCGGCGAGGCCGACGCCGTGATCAACGTAGGAGTCTCGGGCCCCGGCGTCATGGCAGCCGCCCTCGAGGAGCTGCCCGAGGACGCGAGCCTAATGGAGGTGGCCGAGCGCATCAAGCAGACGGCCTTCAAGATTACGCGCGCCGGCGAGCTCATGAGCCGCGAGGCGGCGCGGCGCCTCGGCGTGGAGAAGGGCATCGTGGACCTCTCGCTCGCCCCCACCCCCGCCATCGGCGACTCGGTCGCCCGCATCCTGGAGATCATCGGCGTGGGCGAGTGCGGCGGCCCAGGCACCACCTGCGCACTCGCGCTGCTCAACGACTGCGTCAAGAAGGGCGGCGTCATGGCCAGCTCCAGCGTGGGCGGCCTCTCCGGCGCGTTCATCCCCGTCTCCGAGGACGCCGGCATGATCCGCGCGGCC
>CADBMC010000020.1 GCA_902795635.1 uncultured Coriobacteriaceae bacterium
AGTACAAGAAGCCCCTGCTTGAATTCTCAGGTTCATGCGCAGGCTGCGCGGAGACATCTTATGCACGTCTCATCACGCAGCTTTTCGGCGACAGAATGTATATCTCCAACGCAACGGGATGTTCGTCCATCTGGGGCGGCCCCGCTGCAACATCACCCTACACCACCGATAAGAACGGCCACGGTCCCGCATGGGCAAACTCGCTGTTCGAGGATAACGCAGAGCACGGCTTCGGCATGCTCCTCGGTCAGAACGCCATAAGAAACGCTCTCATCGAGAAGGTTCGGAAGATTGCGGACGCAGACTGCGCTCCCGAAGAAGCAAAGGCTGCAGCAAAGGCTTACCTCGACACCGTTAACGACGGTGAAAAGAACGGCGCTGCCGCAGACGCTCTCGTTAAGGCTCTTGAAAATGTCGACTGCGACACCGCAAAGTCCGTTCTTGCCGAAAAAGAATACCTCTCCAAAAAGAGCGTATGGATCTTCGGCGGCGACGGCTGGGCATACGACATCGGCTTCGGCGGCGTTGACCACGTTCTCGCCTCCGGTGAAGACGTCAACATCATGGTATTCGACACCGAGGTCTACTCCAACACGGGCGGACAGGCATCCAAGGCTTCCAACATCGGCCAGGTCGCGCAGTTCGCCTCCGCCGGCAAGGAAATCAAGAAGAAGTCGCTTGCCGAAATCGCCATGGCCTACGGCTACGTGTACGTGGCACAGGTCGCCATGGGCGCCAACCCCAACCAGACGATCAAGGCCATCGTGGAGGCCGAAGCCTACCACGGCCCGTCGCTGATCATCGGCTACAGCCCCTGCGAGATGCACTCCATCAAGGGCGGCCTTGGCCACTGCCAGCAGGAGATGAAGCGCGCGGTCGACTGCGGCTACTGGAACCTCTTCCGCTTCAACCCGGCCGCGGAGCAGGGCAAGCGCTTCACGCTCGACTCCAAGGACCCGAAGGGCGGCTACCAGGAGTTCCTGATGAACGAGGCGCGTTACAGCGCACTCACCAGGTCCTTCCCGGATCGCGCGAAGGAGCTCTTCGCCGCGAACGAGCAGGCGGCCATGGATCGCTATGCACACCTGCAGAAGCTCGTCGCCCTCTACGACGAGGCGTAGGCCTTAGCGTAGGAGCGGCTGCCACGGCAGCCTAGCGTACGACAGACTGGGTCGGGGGCATCGCCTCCGGCCCAGTTTTCGTATGGCGACCGTATGGCGGCAGTCGCATTGCGACGTTCTTGCCATAGCTCCCCACACGGCGCGAATTGAGCAATCCATACCGCTGGGGTAGAGTACGCGTACGCCAAGGAGACATCGGCAGGCGCCCAAGTGCCTGCGTGCATGAGGAGGAAGCCCATGGACGAGCTTGATCGTCGCTACGAGGACCTGAAGAGCCACATCGCTGGGTACGGAAGCGTGGCCGTGGCATTCTCGAGCGGGGTGGACTCCACGCTCGTGCTCTGGGCCGCCCACGAGGCGCTGGGCGAGAGCGCCGTGGCCTACACGGCCACCTCGAGCATCTACCCGCCCTACGAGACGACCGAGGCCCGCGAGTTCTGCGAGGAAAGGGGCATCCCCCACGTCATGCTTCCCGTGGACCCGCTCGCCCTGGCGGGCTATGCGGACAACCCCACCGACCGCTGCTATCGCTGCAAGCGGATGATATTCACCGGCCTCATCGAGCGTGCGCACGCGGATGGGCTCGCGCAGGTGGTGGACGGCACGAACGCGGACGACGTGGGCGTGTGGCGCCCGGGCATGCGCGCACTGGAGGAGCTCGACGTGGCGAGCCCGCTGAAGGAAGTGGGGATGGGCAAGGACGAGATCCGCGCCATCTCGAAGAGGCTGGGGCTGCCCACCTGGGACAAGCCCTCGTTCTCCTGCCTCATGACGCGCTTCGCCTACGGCGAGCACGTGGACGCCCGCAAGCTCGACATGGTGGGCAAGGCGGAGCTCCTCCTGCTGGACGAGGGCTTCCATCAGCTGCGCGTGCGCTACCACGAGGGCGACATCGCCCGCATCGAGCTCAACCCCAAGGAGTTCGCCCATATGTTCGAGGACGGCAGGAACCTGAGGGTCGAGTCCGCCCTGAGGAAGCTCGGATTCGCCTTCGTCACGCTCGACCTCGGCGGCTATGCCACGGGCAAGATGAACGCCGACGAGGAGCAGCGCCTGCTTTCCGAGAAGGGCGACGGCTCCGCGGGCGAGGCCGAGTAGCTCGTCCAGCTTGCCAGGCGCTGGGGGAGGCGGCACGGCATCGGGCCTCCGGCATCGGGTGTCTCCGGCATCGGGTGTCTCCGGCATCGGGCCCTCGGAAGGTCAGGCCAAAAGGAAGGGCCACCCTGGCGATCTGCCAAGGCGGCCCTCTTGCTGCCTATGTCTCCCTAGGCCTCACAGCCGCCTTGCGAGCGACCGCAAGCCAGCGACGTGCGCCCTTACTCGGGGATGGTGACGTGCACGCGGTACATGCCTGGCGTCGAGGCGGCCTCGTAGGCCTCCTGCAGGTGGTCCAGGTCGAACTGCTTGGGCTCGCACATCGGCTTGACGTCGACGGCGCCGATGTTCAGGAGCTTAGCGGCCTCCTGGAAGTCGCAGGTGTTGGCGCCGAAGGTGCCGATGATCTCGATGCGACGGTAGTGGATGAGGTTGGCGTCGAAGTCGGTGTGGGGCGCGGGGTAGCCGGCGGCGAAGACCAGGATGCGGCCACGGAGGTGCTTGATGAGGTCGACGGCCTGGTCCAGGACGACCTTGTTGGAAACGGCCAGGATCACGCAGTCGGCCATCTTGCCGTCGGTGAGCTCCTTGACGCGCTCGACGACGTCCTCCTTGCCGGAGTCGATTGTCTCGAAGCCGGCGTCCTTGGCGGCCTGGAGCTTCTTCTCCATGAGCTCGGACACGATGACGCGGCCACCGAAGGCACGCGCGACCTGCGCGTTGGCGAGGCCCATGGTGCCGGCGCCCACGACGACGACGGTCTCATGCGGCTGCAGGCGGAGCTGGTGGATGCCGCTCACGACGGTGGCGACGGGCTCCAGGAAGCCGGCCTCGGCGGGGGTGAGCTTCGGGTTCATCTTGTAGAGCGTGGAGTCCTTGACCACGCGGTACTGCGCGAAGCCGAACATGCCGAGGTAGCCGTCCTCGGTGCGCTTGTTCATGGCTGCGTTGTGCTGGGAGGTGCACTCCTGGGTGCGGCCCTCACGGCAGGCCTCGCACACGCCGCAGGCGTCGTAGCCGCAGGCGATGAAGTCGCCAGGCGCGACGTTGTCAACGAGCGAGCCGACCTCGAGCACGACGCCGGCGCCCTCATGGCCGCCCGCCATGGGGTAGCCCTGGTGCTCGCGAAGGCCCATCCACTGCTGGTAGTCGGTGGTGCAGAGGTTCTGCCCCTGCATGTGGATGAGGACCTCGTGCTCGCCTAGGGTCTCGGGAAGCGCGCGCTCGCCGACCTCCGCGTCGTGGGCCTTGGCGAGGTAGCCGAACCTGGTGGACTTGATCTTCAACGTGATCTCCTTTCGCTGTCTGCGTCGTGGCCTCGTGCCCGGCGCAGGGTTTCCGCGTTCGGAACATACATATTATAACAACATATGACAAAAGAATGAACTGCCATCTCGGCAACAGGGGGCATCGCATGCCGTCTGCATACAGAAGAAGGGCCCCGGCACGATGCCGAGGCCCTTCCCAGGAGGCGTGTGCGGAACGCGTAGCCTACTCGGGGATGGTGACGTGCACGCGGTACATGCCCGGCGTCGAGGCTGCCGCGAAGGCGTCCTGGATGTGGTCCAGGTCGAACTGCTTGGGCTCGCACATCGGGCGGACGTCAATGGCGCGAGTGTTCAGCAGCATGGCGGCATCGGCGTAATCGACCATGTTGGAGCCGAAGGTGCCGATGATCTCGATGCGGCGGTAGTGGATGAGGTTGGAATCGAGGTCGGTGTGCGGCGCGGGGTAGCCAGCGGCGAAGACCAGGATGCGGCCGTCGAGGTGCTTGATGAGGTCCACGGACTGGTCGAGGACGATCTTGTTGGCCACGGCCAGGATCACGCAGTCGGCCATCTTGCCGTCGGTGAGCTCCTTGACGCGCTCGACGACGTCCTCCTTGCCGGAGTCGATGGTCTCGAAGCCGGACTTGCGAGCGGTCTCGAGCTTGTTCTCCATGAGCTCGGAGACGATCACGCGAGCGCCGTAGGACTTGGCTACCTGGGCGTTGACGAGGCCCATGGTGCCGGCGCCCACGACGACGACGGTCTCATGCGGCTGAAGGCGAAGCTTCTTGATGCCCTTGACGACGGTGGAGACGGGCTCCAGGAAGCCGGCCTCGGCGGGGGTGAGGTCCGGGTTCATGCGGAACAGGGTGCGCTCGGGCACGACCTTGTACTGCGCGAAGCCGAACTCACCGTGGTAGCCGTCCTCGGACACGGCGGACAGGCCGCGGGGGTTCTCGCAGTCCATGTCGTTGCCGATGCGGCACTGCGGGCAGACGCCGCAGGACTCGTTGTGCGCCATGGCGATGAAGTCGCCCGGCTTGACGGTCTTGACGTTCGGGCCGACCTCGACGACGACGCCAGCGCCCTCATGACCGCCAGCCATGGGGTAGCCCTGGTGCTCGCGCAGGCCCATCCACTGCTGGTAGTCGGTGGTGCAGAGGTTCTGGCCCTGCATGTGGACGAGGACCTCGTTGTCGCCGAGGGTCTCCTGCAGCTGACGCTCGCCGACCTCAGCGTCGTGGGCCTTGGCGAGGTAGCCGAACCTGGTGGACTTGATCTTCAAGATGATCTCCCCTTCCGGAACGCTTGCAGACCGAATCACGGACCTAACATCTCGAACTGAACCGCAGGCATGGTTTTATCACGTTGGGCATCACTTTGCACTACGAATATGACATTAGCTTACAAAGGTTAGGGGAAGTCGAGACTATTCAAGGTGCCTGCGGCCTCGATTTGTCGAAATCTGCATTTGAAAATCATCCTTTATAGCATAACTTACAAGCAACTCATATTTTGATAATCTTATATATCCGCTTGCGGTTCAATCGAGTTCTTAAGAGGCAGCGTTTGCGATGTGCATGCCGTATGCAACATCAGCGAGGAGATACGTCAGCGTGTCCGGGCCAGTGGCCAGATGGCGAACGAGCAAGCTCGAGGGCAGCCAGCGCGGGTTGTCGCGCGAGCAATATAGATAGCATGCGTAGATAGCATGCGCGGGGGCGGAGCTGAGGGGAAGAGATGCCCGCGCCGAACGATGCCAGCGCCCCCGAATCTTGACATGTCACCAGCCAGGCGCACAATTATCCCTACCGACGCGGGAGCGGATAGGCTCCCTTCGGATTCGCATTCGGCGTCTCTTGTTGACGCGCGCAAAGGGAGGAAGCCCATGAAGATCGTTCTCGTTTCTCACAACGTGCTGGCCGAGGGGATGCTCAAGGCTGCGGAGATGATTGGCGGAGCAGGCGAGAACGTCGCTGCCTTCGGCCTCATGCCGGATGAGGACGGCGCGATCCTCACCAAGAAGGTCACCGACTGGCTGGATGCCGGCGAGGAGGACCCCGAGGTCCTGGTCATCAGCGACCTCTACTTCGGCAGCCCCTTCAACGCGATGGTCGCCCTCTCGCAGACCAGGAAGTTCTATCACATCACCGGCATCAACCTCGCCATGGTGCTCGAGGCCATATCCATGATGGACGACGAGGGCATCACCGCCAAGGATGTCGCCGAGGCCGTCCTGCCCCTGTCGCACGACGGCATCGTGGACGTCAACGAGGTCCTCGCGAACATGTAGTCGCTTGCCACACGCAGCAGGCATTGCGGCCGCGCCATGATTGGCGTGGCCGCATTTTTTTGCAACAGATGTCCAGGTATATGCGCTAAAACATACTTAAAATATGCATTGCGAGACAGCAGGCAACAAAAAAACTTGACATTTGCTTCACGAAATCTCTATATTGAGCGAGTGTTTTAGCCAGGCATGTCGCGCAACCGCTCCTTCGGTTGCAGCCAAGGCCGTGAGGCAATGCGAGGGGAGGTAGGAAGGTAGGTCCTGCTCGCCCTCTGCATTGCGAAGAGTGCGGGCGAATGTCCAAGCCTTGGTGCGTGCCTGGATTTGTTTGTCGAGCATCGTAAGCTCTGGGTTTTGTGGAAAGGAGTCGTTGTGGAACTTACCAACGCAGTCGCGTCGACCAACATTCTCCCGTTGGCCATCCTCGGCGCGGCCATGTACACGGTGTGGAACCAGCTCCTGCTTGGTTACACAGCGCAGGGTGCGTTCCAGCGCCCGATCGTGTGCGCGTTCTTCTTCGGCCTGGTCTCGGGCCGCATGGAGGAGTGCATGAT
>CADBMC010000021.1 GCA_902795635.1 uncultured Coriobacteriaceae bacterium
CGCGAGCTCATCCGCCGCAACCACACCGCCACCCACCTGCTCGACGCCGCCCTCAAGAAGGTCCTGGGCGACCACGTGAACCAGGCCGGCGCGCTCGTGGCCCCCGACCGCCTTCGCTTCGACTTCACCCACTTCGAGGCCGTCACCGCCGACGAGCTGCGCACGGTGGAGGCCCTCGTGAACGAGGAGATCTTCGCCGACAAGCCCGTCGTGACCCGCGTGATGGCGCTCGACGACGCCAAGGCCACCGGCGCGGTGGCGCTGTTCGGCGAGAAGTACGGCGACGAGGTGCGCGTGGTCTCGGTGGGCGAGGAGGAGCGGCCCTTCTCCCGCGAGCTCTGCGGCGGCACGCACGTCGCCAACACGGCCGAGATCGGCTTCCTCAAGATCGTCGGCGAGGGCTCGGTGGGCGCGAACGTCCGCCGCATCGAGGCCGTGACCAGCGCGGCCGCGCTTGCCTACGTGAACGAGCGCCTCGGGGCCCTCGACGCCGCCGCGGCCGAGCTCAGGTGCCGCCCGATGGAGGTGCCGGAGCGCGCGGCGGCCTCGCGCAAGGAGGTGCGCGAGCTGCAGGAGAAGGTCACGAACGCCATGCGCGCCTCCACGGGCTCCATGGTGCAGGACAGCGTCTACGACGCGATGGACGTCAACGGCTACCGCTGCGTCATCACGCGGCTGAGGGGCCTTTCCGGCAAGGAGCTCCGCACCGTGTGGGACGGCATCCGCGACTCCGCCAAGGGCGCGCCCGTCGCCTGCGTGCTGGGCTCCGACACGCCCGACGGCAAGGTGGCGCTGCTTGCCGCCGGCACCCCCGAGGCCGTGGAGGCGGGCTTCAACGCGAAGGCGATCGTCTCCGACATCGCCGGGCGCGTGGGCGGCCGCGGCGGCGGACGTGCCGCCATGGCGCAGGCCGGCGGCCACGACCCCGAGGGCATCGACGCCGCCCTCGACGAGGCCCGAGAGATGCTTCGGTAGGCGCATGAGGGCCCTTGCGCTCGACATAGGCGAAGTGCGCTGCGGCATCGCCGCGTCCGACGCCTCCGGCTCGGTGGCGAGCCCCGTGAGGGTGCTCCCCACCCAGGAGGTGCTTGCCGGCTCCAGGAGCTGGCGCCTCGTGCTCGAGGACTACGAGCCCGACGTGCTCGTCTGCGGGCTCCCCAAGACGATGGCGGGGGATGAGGGGCCCCAGGCGGCCCACATCCGCAAGACGGCGGAGGGCATCGCCGCCGCATGCGGCCTCCCGCTCGAGTTCTGCGACGAGCGCCTCTCGAGCTCGGAGGCAAAGCGCATCCTCCGGGAGGAGGGCCTCTCCGAGCGTCAGATGCGTGGCAAGGTCGACATGGTCGCGGCCTCGCTCTTCCTGCAGGCGTGGCTCGACGCCACGTCGGCCAGCGGGGAGCGGCAGGGCGATGCGTGCCATGGGGGCCGCGACGAAGGGCGTTGACCTATGGGCAGGCACTTCTCAGGAGACGAAGGCACGAGGCGGGGCGGCTCGCACTCGCGCACGAGCGCGCCGACGCCGCGTTCGGGCGCCCCGGCGCATGGCACGGCGCGGGGCATGTCCACGCGGCAGCTCTCCGAGAGGAGCGCCCGCGCCCTCTCGCCCACGTCGCGCGGGGGCTCGGCGCATGCGCGGCGGGGCTCGGGCGGTCGCGGCGGGAGAGGCGGCAGGGGCCGCATCGCCATGGCCGTCGTGGCAGGCGTGGTGGTGCTCGCGGCGGCGGCCTTCGCGCTCCTGTCGTGCAATCGCGGACAGGGCTCGCAGGAGAGCGCCACCGTGACCGTCTCGATCCCGGAGGGCTCGGGCGCCTCGCAGATCGCGCAGATCCTCGCGGATGCCGAGGTCATCGACGACACCTCCGCCTTCACCTCGGCGGTGCAGGAGCAGGGGGCGGAGAACAGCCTCAAGAGCGGCACCTACAAGCTTGCTACCCACTCCTCGGCAGACGACGTGATCGCCCAGCTCATCGAGGGGCCGAACACGACCGACAACCAGCTCACGATCCCCGAGGGCCTCACCGTGGCGCAGACGGCCGCGCGCGTGCAGGACGCGCTCGGCATCTCGTCCGACGACTTCCTGGCGCAGGCGAAGGCCTCGAACTACGTGGACGACTACCCCTTCCTCGCCGACGCCCAGGACGACTCGCTCGAGGGCTTCCTCTGCCCGAAGACCTACGACTTCTCCGGCAAGGACGTCACGGCGGACACGGTTATCCGCGCGATGCTCGACCAGTACGAGGCCGAGGTGGCCTCGCTCGACTTCGCCTCGGCCGAGGCGTCCATCAAGAGCGCCTACGGCGTGGGCATGAGCGACTACGACATCATCGTCATGGCCTCGATCATCGAGCGCGAGGCGGTGACCGCGGACGACCGGCCGCTCGTGAGCTCGGTCTTCTACAACCGCCTTGCCGCGGGCATGGACCTGCAGTCCGACGCGACGATGGCCTACGTGACGGGCGGCGAGGTCACGGCCGACGACCTCAAGACCGAAAGCCCCTACAACACCTACCTGAACGCGGGTCTCACGCCCACGCCCATCTGCTCGCCCTCGCTCGCGTCCATCCAGGCCGCGCTCGCGCCGGCGTCGACCGACTACTACTACTTCTACATAGTCGAGGACGGCACGCGCTCCGTCCATGCGTTCTCGGAGACCTACGAGCAGCACCAGCAGGTCATCGCGGAGAACTCGTGAGGGAGGCAACGTTGGGAAGGAAGGTCCCCAAGGCGCTGAGGCCCACGCGCTGCGTGAGCCGCATCGAGATGATCGACCTCGACGAGCTCGAGCGCCAGGGCATACGCTGCATACTCTTCGACCGCGACAACACCGTCGTGCCGCGCGACTCCCGCGAGGCGCCGCGGGCGGTGCTCGACTGGCTCGCCTCGGCGCGCGCCCACGGCATGCGGTGTCTCATGGTGTCCAACAACAGCCATCGCGACCGCGTGGCGCGCTCGGCCGGCGAGCTCGGCGTGGAGGGCTATCCTCTGGCATTGAAGCCCCTGCCGTTCTCCGTGAGGCGGGCATGCGTGGCCTGCGGCGTGCCGCCGGAACAGACGGTGATGATAGGAGACCAGCTGTTCACCGACATCCTCTCGGGGAACCTCGCCGGGATGGAGACGATCCTCGTCCGCCCGCAGTGCGACACGGACCTGCCCGGCATGGGGATCGTGCGCAAGGTCGAGAGGATCGTGGTGGGCGACGCCGAGTTCGAGGGAGAGGACCGAAGGTGAGCGATACGCCAGACGTGGTGACGCGCAGGAGCATTCCCGTCCCGGGCGGGACGTGCATGACACGCATGGGCAGGGGCGCCATAGGCGTCCTGGGGGCGGCGCTGTCGGGGAGCGTGAACACGGCGCGGCGCGCCCTTCTCGCCTACGAGGAGGGCACCGACGAGGAGCTCGTGGAGCTCGTGCGTCGCGAGCTCACGAACGCGGGATTCGTGCCGCGCCTGTGCGCGGTGCCCGAGGGACCCGCCGCGCGGACCCTGGCGGGCGTCAAGGCGCTCTTCGACGAGCTCGCCGCAGGCGGGCTCACCTCCGACGACGCGTTCGTGGCCGTGGGCGGGGTGGACACGCTCTCTGCCTGCGCCTTCGCCACCGGGCTGTGGTGCGGCGGGATGTCGTGCGGGTACGTCCCCTGCGACCTGAACGCCGCGCTCGAGGCGAGCGTGCGGCCGCGCGGGATCGACCACGCGGGCGTGTGCGGGGGAATCTCGTGCCCGGGCCATCCCCGCGTGCTCGTGATCGACCTCGACCGCATCGCCGTGGACGACGCCCCCGACGCGCTCCTCGCCCGCGCTCGCATGGCGGCCTATGCCATGGGCGACGGCGAACGTGCCCTCGCGCAGCTCGCGGAGCGCGCGCAGGACATCGCGGCGCTCGACGTGGACGCCACGGGCGCCCAGCTCCTGGACTCGCTGCGCTCGAGCGGGCGGCTCGCCTGCTCCAACGCGGTGGCGGTGCGCCAGTCGGTCCGCTACGGGGTCGACATCGCCCGCGCCCTGGGCAACCTCGTGCCGGGGCTTGCCGAGTGGCAGTGCCTCGCCGAGGCGCTGCGTCTCTCCAGCAGGCTCGTCCTCGGCGTGTCGGACAAGGCCGACGCGGAGGCCGCCTTCGCGCAGGACGCGCTGCTCGACCGGCTCGGCCTGCCCGAGTGCGGCTTCGAGGTGGATGCCGAGGCGCTCGCCGAGGAACTCAGGCGCGTGTGCTTCGCCACGTCCAACCGCTTCATGCTCGCCCTGCCGCTCGAGGTGGGCAAGGTGCGCCTGAGCGTCGTGCCCGACGAGGTGCTCTCCCAGCACCTGGGCGCATGGTGCGAGGCGAAGCGCAGGCTGCTCGCCCGCCAGCGGCAGGCATAGACTAGGGGCGCAGAACACTCATTCCGGCAAGGAGGATTCCCATGGCAGATGCCAAGGCTTGTGCTGCACGCGTCGAGCGCTTCCGCGCGCTCATGGAGGAGCGCGGCTACGACGCGGCGATCGTCCGCAACAACCCCGACCTGCGCTGGCTCACCGGCGCGGAGCGGCTGTTCGACTTCGAGACGGCCCATACGGCCATCATCACGGCCGACCGCCTGTGGCTGCATACCGACTCGCGCTACTTCAACACCTTCCAGGAGCGCCTCGGCGCGGACAACCCCTGGGAGATGGACATGGAGCTCGTGGACGCCCCGGCTTGGGCGGCCGAGCGCCTGCGCGAGGCCCGCGCGCGCGTCGTGGCCGTGGAGGACACGAGCGACCTCGCGTTCTTCGACGCCCTGGGCGCGGAGTGCGCCGCGGTCTCCATCGCGCCTGCCTTCCCGCGCATGCACGGCGACATCTGCGACCTGCGCATGGTGAAGGACGCCGAGGAGATCGCCCTCATGGAGCATGCCCAGCGCATCGCCGAGGACGCCTTCGAGCACATCTGTGGCTTCATCGCCCCGGGCGTGACGGAGGCCCAGATCCGCAACGAGCTCGACAACTACATGCTCTCCCACGGCGCCGACGGCGTCTCGTTCGGCACCATCATCGCCTCGGGCCCCAACGGCGCCAACCCGCACGCCCAGCCGGGCGAGCGCAAGGTGGAGCGTGGCGACCTCATCGTCATGGACTACGGCGCCCTCTACCACGACTACCACTCCGACATGACGCGCACCGTGTGCGTGGGCGAGCCCTCCGCCGAGCAGCAGAAGGTCTACGACATCGTCCGCAAGACGAACGAGGAGTGCGCGGCGGCCATCCACGCGGGCGTGGTGGGCTCCGATATCCACGAGCTCGCCGTGCGCATCATCACCGAGGCCGGCTATGGCGACTATTTCAAGCATGGCCTGGGCCACGGCGTGGGCATCGAGATCCACGAGCGCCCGAACCTCAGCCGCTCCTACCACAAGCCGCTTCCCGCCGGCTCGGTGGTCACCGACGAGCCGGGCATCTACCTGCCGGGCAAGTTCGGCATCCGC
Organism: uncultured Coriobacteriaceae bacterium; assembly: GCA_902795635.1. Taxonomy (GTDB): domain Bacteria; phylum Actinomycetota; class Coriobacteriia; order Coriobacteriales; family Atopobiaceae; genus CADBMC01. The sequence continues at coordinate 5,438 of CADBMC010000021.1, forward strand.
CTGGAGGACTTCGGCGTGGTCACCGAGGACGGCTACGAGCCCTTCACCCGCGTGCCGCACGAGCTGCGCTGCATCCCCTGCTAGCTGCACGCTACGTGCAGTTTCGCAGGTGATGCGTCACGACCGGCGACAGGCGCCGAGGCCCCGCTATACTAGGAGCCTGTGACTGACGCTGGCGGTATGCCCGCGGCGACGGCATTCGGCCGCTTTTCGGAACGAGGAAAGAAAGAGACACCAATGGCAACGATCTCCACTGCAGACTTCAAGAACGGCATGGGACTCAAGGTCGACGGCAAGTACTACTCGATCATCGAGTTCCAGCACGTCAAGCCCGGCAAGGGCGGCGCGTTCGTGCGCTACAAGCTCCGCGACCTGCGCTCCGGCCGCGTCCTCGAGCAGACCTGCAACGCCGGCACCAAGTTCGAGAGCGTGCAGCTCATCACCCGCGAGATGCAGTACCTCTACAACGACGGCAACGACTACTACTTCATGGACAACGAGACCTTCGAGCAGATCCCCGTACCCACGGACTTCATCGGCGACAACGCCAAGTGGCTCAAGGAGAACGACACCTGCCAGCTGCTGTACGCCGACACCGAGCTGCTCGGCGTGACGCCCCCGATGTTCATCGAGGTCGTCGTCACCAAGACCGACCCGGGCTTCAAGGGCGACACCGTCCAGGGAGGCACCAAGCCCGCCGAGATCGAGACCGGCGCCACCATCCAGGTACCGATGTACCTCAACGAGGGCGAGACCATCAAGGTGGACACGCGCGACGGCAAGTTCGTCGGCCGCGTCTAGGGCACGTCCGGCAGCCTCGAATGGCCGGCCCGGCCACGTCCGCGGCGGAATAATAGGGCGCGATGGGAGGGGCGCCTCGCTTCGGCGGGGCGTCCCCTTTTTGCCGAGCGGCATAATGGCTCGTGCAAGCAACCTCGGCCAGCCGCCAAGCGGCTGCGCAAGACTTGGAGGCACGCATGAGCGTCGTCGTCCTGATCGGCTCGGGCCAGATGGCATCGGCCCTGACCTTCCCACTCTTCGAGAACGGCCACGAGGTGCGCCTCGTGGGAAGCCCGCTCGACGGCGACGTCATCGCCCGGCTGCGCGAGGACGACTACCACGTGAACCTCAGGCGGACGCTGCACCACGGCATCGAGTACTACGACGTGGGGCAGATGGGCGAGGCCCTGAAAGGCGCGGACCTGGTGGTGTGCGGCGTCTCGAGCTTCGGCGTGGAGTGGTTCGCCGACGAGGTCCTGCCCGTGCTCGACGAGGACGTGCCGCTGATCTCGGTGACGAAGGGCATGCTCGACCACGAGGACGGCACGCTGGAGGTGTACCCGCGCTACTGGCAGCGGAGGCTCCCCGCGGGCAGCAGGCTCAGGCTCTACGCCATCGGAGGCCCCTGCACCGCGCGCGACCTCGCGGACCACGATCCCTCGTTCGTGGCCTACTGCGGCCCCGACCTCGAGACGCTGCGCTGGATCCGCGACCGGTTCCAGACGGACTACTACATCATCAGCCTCACCACCGACGTCGTTGGCCTCGAGGCCGCCGTCGCCCTCAAGAACGGCTATGCCCTGGGCACCGCGCTCGCCATCGGCATGAAGGAGACGATGGGCGACGACGGGGTCGACCACAACAACATGAAGGCTGCCCTCTTCCAAGAGAGCGTGAAGGAGATGCTCGACCTGCTGCGCATCGTGGGCGGCAAGGAGGACAACATCATGTATGCCGCCGGCGACTTGGAGGTCACCGTGGCCGCGGGCAGGTCGCGCACCGCGGGCATGCTCCTGGGCGAGGGGCTGCCCATCGAGGAGGTCCAGGAGCGGCTCAAGGGCCAGACGCTCGAGGCCATCGTCATCGCGACGCGCACGGCGCGGGCGGTGAGGGCGATGGCGGCAGCGGGCAAGGTCTCCGAGGCCGACTTCCCCCTGCTCATGCATGTGGACGAGCTCATCAACCGCCACGCGAAGCTGGACATCCCCTGGAAGGCCTTCCAGCGCGAGGACGCCTGCTAGCCAGAGGGCGCCATCGCCAGCC
>CADBMC010000022.1 GCA_902795635.1 uncultured Coriobacteriaceae bacterium
GCGACGCTCGTGCGTGAAGAATCTTCACGCTGACGTGTGAAACGAACGGATGCTGTTTTGTGAAACGAGAGGTTGACGAAACACAGAACCATACGACTCGGCGTCGACGACGGATATCCCCAGCACGTGCCTCCAGCCGTCCGAGTCGCAGCCTATGGCCGTGACGATGGCCGTGGAGGCCACATGGCCGTCCCTGCGGCACTTCACGTAGGTCGCATCGAGCCAGATGTAGGGCATCCTGGCGTCTCCGAGTGGCCTTCCCAGCAGCTCCTCCAGTCCTCGTCCAAGCTCCGCGCTATCGCGCTCACCTGGTCCTTGGAGAGCCTGTCGACGCCGAGCTTCTCGGCGATCCTCTGGACCTTCCTCGTGCTCGTGCCTGTGGCGTACATCTCCGCCACGGCCGCGACGAGCGCCCTGTCCACGCGCTGGTAGCGCTCGATTACATTCTCGGGGAAGAAGCTCCCGGCCCTGAGCTTCGGTATCCTGAGGGTCAGCGTCCCCACGCAGGTGAGGAGCTTCCTCTCCCTGTATCCGTTCCTGCTGTTGCCGGATGCGGCGCAGGGCTCGTCGGCCTCCGCGCTCATGATCTCGTTTATCAGCGTTCCGCCAGCTGCCGCAGCAGCTCCTGCATGTTGATGGTCCCGTCCGCGAACCGCGGCATCGTGCCTGCGGCGGCCGCAGCCGCCGCCATCTCCGCCATGCTTTCCATTGGGCCATTGTCCTCTCCACGAATCCGATCTGTCGCGATTTCAGATTCTAGGACGATGGCCTTTCTCATGCCGGGAGGCCCTGACCGTTCAGGCGCTTACACCAACAAAATCGACGCAATCGAAATTCGCTCATATGTTCAACAGATGAGCAAGGGGCTGAATAATGAAATTCAGAGGGACAGTTTTTGCTCACTAAATACATGATTGAGCGTTGTGAAGCAGACGCCGTTTATAAATGGATGACATCACGGCAGATGAAAGCTTTGTAGTCTTGAAGAAACCGAGGGCAGGAAATCCTGATTGGGGAGGTCGTCATGATGGAAAGGCAAAATGTTTGCGTTTTTCGGAGCTGCAGCGAGACCAGGACGATAGAGTATGGCCACCTCAACTCCGGCGACGCGTACGTGAGAGAGACCGGAAGGGGCGACATCACCTGGTTCTGCTACGACGCCCCGGCGCGCGAGACCACCGTCAGGTTCCACAAGACCGAGAACTACTCGCTCGAGGACGTAGCCGACACGCTGCGCAGGCATGCCGACGTCTTCATCGGCGACATCACCGATGCCCTCGATTTCTGGGGGGTCGCTTACGAGAAGGAAGAGAGGGTCCTCGCGTCGTAGCCGACACGGAGACGAAAGGAAGAGAAGAGTGTGGCCGCCGCGTTCCGCGGCGGCCATTTTTTGGCGAGAAGGACGGTTGGTCTGCCCCTCCACCCCACGCGCCGGGGAGACGAGGCCGCGCGCCGCCGTCGCGTCCGCTCCGGGCGTTCCGCCGGGGCGTGCGTGCCACGGGCCTCCGCGCGCATGGGAGTCGCACGGGGCGGCCGGTGGCTCCTCCGCGGGCATGTCCTCGCGTGCGGGCCTACGGCAGCCGTCCTCCGCATGCGGGCACTCGCGTACGGGCCTTCGGCAGCCAGGCTCCGCGCGGTGGCGCTCGCGTACTCGCCTACGGCAGCCGCTGCGCGTCTGCCTCCGGCCGCGCCGCTCGGCCCCCGCGCTGCGCCCGTCTGCCTCCGGCGCCGCGCTCGGCCCGCATGCTCCGGCCGTCTGCCTCCGGCGCCGCGCTCGGCCAGCCCGCTCCGTCGCCCCCGGCCTGTCGAGATTCGCACGTCTCGCGCGCTGCGGCCCGCGTCACTCCCGCCCGACGGCTTCACGCCCTGCGCTCCCGCGTCGGCGGCGCAGGCATCCCCTTCCTCGTTCGGCGCGTGGGGTGGAGGGGCAGGGCTGCCGAACCTGCGGCAGGCTGCCGCAAGCCATCTGCACGCACCGGTGGCCAAGCGAAGGCATCCCAGCCGACGCCGCGCCGGACGTGCATGCGCTCCCGCTCGCCCGGAGTCGCCCGCGGCGCAGGGGTCCCGCACGCACGCGAGGGCCCTTCGCCGCGCCGCTACGCCCCCGTGGCCGTGAGCTCCTCCAGGCGGGCCAGCATCATCCTCAGGCCCCGGTAGTCGTCCGTCGTGTCCGACACCGCCCAGTGGTTGATGTATCGCCACTGGGAGAACACGCCGCTGCAGAGCACCCGCAGGTCGTCCACGTTGCCGAGCACGGGGGCGAGCGCCTTCGGGTCGCCGTAGGTCACGCCGTAGGTCTCCTCGAACGAGTGCCAGCAGTCCATCTCGAAGCCGAGGTCGCGCATGCGCTCGCCCCAGCGCGGGTCGTCGCACACGCCCCGGTCGCCCGCGTCCAGGCGCGCCCCGAGCTCGCGCGCGAACCGGTTGATCTCCCTCATGCGGCCCTCGTCGCCCATGTCGTCCTTCTTTCCGCGTCGCCGGGACGCACCCGTCCTCCTACTGGTGCCATGTCCGGTACCAGTATACGTGCCGCCGCGCCGGTCCCCAATCCGACGGCCCGCCGTGTCCCGTCCCACTCTATGGGCGAGAAGTGCGCGGCGCCCCCTGTGGCGCGGCCTCTGCCAGGCGAGGCTAATCCAGGCGAGGCGCGTCCGGACGAGAAGGGCCTCCGCCCTCAGCCCTCGCCCTCCCCGTACCACCTCGCTCGGTACTCCTCGCGCGTCATGAGCCCGACCGAGACCTCCTCCATGTCCTGCCGCTTCTCGGAGGCCGTGTCCTGCACGATGGAGTCGTCGTAAATGACGGTCACGTCCCCCTCGTCGGGCAAGCTCTTGCCGAAGCCCCTCTCGCAGGCGAGAAGTGCGTGCGCCACGCCCGCGAGCGCCCCGGAGAGCGCGTTCTCGTTCTTCCTGATGTTCCTCATGAGGGCGCTGTTGTCGCTCGACACCTCCGTCGCCGTCTTCACGTACCCCACGTTGTCCAGGTCGAAGTAGTTCGTGCCCAGGCCGCAGAGGTCGCCCAGCACCTGCAGCGCCAGCCGGAACGCCTTGCCCTGCGCCTCGGTCCTCAGCGCCGGCGCGAACTCCTGGATCGTGTCCTCGGTCGACATGACCTTCCTGAACACCGTGCAGTCGCCCCGCCCGAACGGTATGGGCACGCGCCTGCCGTCCGACGTGCGCTCCTGGTCGAACATCACGTCGCTGAGAAAGACCCGCATCTTGCCCGCGTCCACCTCGTTGATGAGCGCGTCGTAGGCGAGGTCCACGCTCTGCACCGCGTCCACGGCGTCGGCGAACACGGACTGCCCGTAGGGCGAGAAGTCCACGCGCGTGTTGGGGACGGCC
>CADBMC010000023.1 GCA_902795635.1 uncultured Coriobacteriaceae bacterium
GATCGACGAGCAGCGCGTGGGCAGCGCGACGAGCGTGCTCCTCGAGCGCAACCCCGACTACAAGCCGCGCAAGCGCGTGTGGTGGGTTGCGGTGATTGCAGCCCTCATCCTCACGGCGATCACGCTGGCGGCCGGCCAGTTCGCGGCCGGCGCCTCCGGCAGCACGCGCGAGATGTGGTCCACGGTGACCACCGTCGGCCTCATCGCGGCTTACGCCGTGGTGGTCTTCGCGCTGATCTGGGACTGGGTGAAGGTGCGCCCGCTGCGCAACTACGCCCACGACCAGGCTCTTTCGCTCACCGAGAAGGCCCAGCAGCGCCTGTTCGCCGAGCGCGAGGAGAAGGAGGCCGAGGAGCGTCGCGCCAAGCGCGAGGCCAAGGCGGCCAAGAAGGCAGCAAAGAGCGGCAGCGCGGTTTCCTCGGATGCGAAGTAGCCGAAGAAGGGCTAGCATTCTGGAAGCCGACGGCAGCACGTCGCCGTCCGCCACGGTTCTGCCCTCGTAGCTCAGGGGATAGAGCACCGCTCTCCTAAAGCGGGTGTCGGCCGTTCGAATCGGCCCGGGGGCACCAGGAAGAACAGCAGGCCAGAGGACGTGCTCCTCTGGCCTGCTTTCGTTTTCGGGGACGCCGATTTCGGGCCATGTGCCAAATTTGTTGCTAAAGGTTGCATCATCTAGCTAAACAATGGCAAAAGATGCATTGGGTGGTAGAGATTCTGAAACCCCCGAAAAGGTCAGCCTCCAGGGTTCGGGAGCGGCAATCTGGCTGAAGGGTAGCGCGACCGCTGTCGCGCTCGTGCTTTCGCAGTCTGCTAGCAGAGCGCGAGCAATCAGGATTCATTATTCAGGAGCAGACCAGCCTAAAGCACTGCAGGAGACGATAATTACTTGCCAACATAGGCGCACAATGGGCTATCCATAATAGACGTAAATCCTCTTGACTTGACGATACGACAATTTATATAATCATATCGTCACTTCGAAAGGAGACGAGAAAGATGCCCAAGGAAGAGATGGGGCGCCGTATAGGGGCGCTGCTCAAGGGTAAAGGGCTAACGCAACGGCAACTGGCAATTAGGGTCGGAGCAACGGAATCGGCGATTTCCAAGTACATCAACGGCGAGAGGGAACCCCGTGCCGAGGTACTCGCCAATATAGCTACCGCCTTGGATACCACTGTGGAGTACCTTCTCGGCAAGTCCGATGGCATCGAAACCGAATTCGGCACGATTTACGACCTCTGCGCCAGACATGCGTCCCAAATGACAATGGAGGAGCGTGCCAAGCTTATATCCATCATCGCATCGGCGCCGATACCGGAGCAGAGTTAATGTCGCATCGCTTAGACGACGATAGGTACGAGCAGATCAAGATGGCCGTTGTAGGTTTGTACCAAGAGCTTTCCGTGAAGACTATTCCCGTTGACGCGTGGGATATTGCGAAGAAGCTCGGCATCATCCTCCTCCCGTACACATCTCTGAACGAAGAGCAGCGAGAGGCTGCTCTATTACTGTGCAACGGTGGGATGAAGTTTAATCGCATCTACGACGGCGTCATGAGGACCTTCGTCGTCTACGACGATAGCACGCCAATCGGCAGGCAGAGGTTTACTATCCTCCACGAGCTGGGGCATGTGGTACTCGGACATAGGCAGGATAGTGTGCTCGCGGACGCCGAGGCAGATTTCTTCGCGAAGTATGCAGTCGCGCCTCCCATGCTGGTCTATCTGGTACATCCGGCGGACTACCTTGACATAGCCGAGGTGTTTGGGCTGTCGCGGGAGTGCGCGTTCAACTCCATGAACTACTACAACAAGTGGCTCCGCATCAGCGGACACAAGGAATATGAGTACGACTTGGTAAAACTGTTCGCCCAGAAGGACAACAGCGGTTCCTACAGGCTGAGAGTGCGAAAAAGCGCATAGGGGGCACGATGCCGAACAGTCCGCCACGAAAGAAAAGCGACCGTCCTTGCTCCAACAAGAACGGTCGCTGCAGGATCGCTAGGAATCCCGAACACGAGCTGGATTATAGCGTTGCAGCCGCAATCTGTCAGCGCATCCCCCTGCGTTTCCTGCAAGACGTCTTAATGGTCTGCCGCCGGCGGCGTCCTCGCCGGCCATGGAAACCCAAAAGGGGGTCTCTGTATGTCCGATTACAAGTCAGTCTATTCCGAGGCAGCGCAATATTACGTAGAGGAGACCGTGCCGTCATCGGAAATCGACCAAGGAAGATTTGATAGGAGTAAGAAGCGCGAAGAAAAATATAACGAGAACTGGAAGGAGCGACCCGTCAATCTGAACGAGATATGCGACAAGTTCGCTCCTGGAGACGCCGGGCACAAGGAGGGAGTCAAGTTCGTCTTTGAAGGCGACGACTACAAAGTAGTAGCTGACATGGCCTCTGGGTACTTGCGCATCCAGGATTTGAATACCGGCAAATACGTCACGCTCGACGGCGCCCCGGGCACTTTAGAGGAAACCCATTTCAAGATTTTGAGAAGGGAGGAGATGTAGATGGCTTTCTACCTGGTGAAATCGCTCGATCACGTGAAATATTACGGCAACGTTCCCGAGCCCGTTCCCGGCCATGAAGACGCGTTCGAGGAGTACGCGCTCAGCCAGTCCGACATCAAAGCGCTGAACGGCGACTTCGTTGATTCGGTTAACGATAGGTGCGGAACCTTGCTCGACCTATCCGATGTCGACTTCTTCGATTCAGACAAGTGCCGCATCCTCGTCGCATGGCTGGACGAGCGGTTGGAAGGCGACCTCGGAGAGGTCCTTGAGCCCCTCTATCGGAAGCTACGCGAATACGCTTGCCATGCCATCGAGCTTGGCACCGGCGTAGTTGTGGAGCTCTAGATGAAGAGCACGTACAAGCTCATCGGAGCGTTCTGGGATCATCGCGAGGCGCTCGGGAGCCCTCTGGCCCTCGCGGAATACGACCCGACGTATCTTGCTGCTGGGTCTGCCCTGTGCCTTTTCGATTTTCTCGAGGTGAAGCGGAGCGTCGCGCTTAGCGAGCTCATGAGCGCTGATGGGGAGGCTGATGTAGAAGGCATCTTCGAAGAGCTCAGGGGAGCAGACAAAGTGGCGGTTGTGGTCGACATTGCGCCAAGATCGACAGGCAAAGTCCAGAGGCGGTTCTTTCGCAAGCGGGCCCTTCAGGCATTGAGGATGTTAGTTGACGAGCTTCCCGAATCTGAGGTCATCCTCATGCTCCCGAACAGGAAGGCTGCGGCGTGATTGCAACTATCCCAGATCTGATTAACCTCGTCGACGAGTACACGTTCTGGCTTAGGGAGCATGGGTGCCGTTTTAGCGAGAGTGGATTCCCGATTCCTCAGAAGGAATGGTATCTGTCGGATTGGCCCGATGTGGTGGTTACGTTCCGAGACAGAAATTCACGTTTCGTGAAGGATAAGACCAGGACTCTCCTCTGCTTCTTTTGCGAGGACTCTCGAATTTACCCTAGGCTAGAGAATGTTATTGGCGAGATGGATGAGTATCGCCAGTACATGGGGGTTGTTGGCACTGATGCCACTGTGACTGGCGGCATGGACATCGAATGGCAAGAAATGATGATTCTCGTTAATCAGTTGTTTCTAGCCGTACTAGGTGTAAGCGGCATTAAGGTTGTGCAGAACCTTCGGATAGGAGATCAGTCTTCGCTACGATGCCTTAGCTCGGTTCCGCGTGGTGTACTTTGCGCTTCCGGAACGCTTGGCTGCGATCAGACAGAATTCCCCTTTGATATGCGTTATTCGGAGAAGATTTTCTACATGAGGCCTTCGGGGGTTGTGCTTTATGGGCGCGATGACCCCATCATGCGTGCACAGCTCGATATGGCGGGCGTGCCGCACAGGCTATACAGGGATACTCATACGCTTTACAAGACGAAGCAAGCCGTCGAATACGAACCTAGCCAATTTGTCTGACGTCTTGGGTTTCGTTTCACAGGATATTCGGAGACGAGAGTGTGACTGCAACCGAAGCCTAACTCGCATTTCCGTAAGGACGGCTTTTGTTTCATGGAACGAGGCCCAGCCTCTCTATATATCGCCTAGATCGGAGAAGTGACGATGATTCCTCCTATATCCCAGGCATCGTCGTTACCGTCATCATCGTCATCGAGAGGGCTGCAGGGAGTGGCATTCTCCGGCCCTCTCCATGCGCCAAATTTGTGACCAATAGTCGCCGATGTGCCAAAGACGTGCCGAAAATCCCTACCGTTCCCGATTGACGATTAACGCTTTGAACAGGCATTTCACGATTACCGCGAGCGCCGACAGACCCCTCCGACCCACTCCTAAAGCGGGTGTCGGCCGTTCGAATCGGCCTGGGGGCACCAGGAAGAACAGCAGGTCAGAGGACGTGCTCCTCTGACCTGCTTTGCGTTTATGGGATGTTTTTCGGTTCGATGGCCAGAAAATGGCACGGTCATGGAACCGACGCCTTCATTCAGTCGCTAACGGGAACCGTACCGTCGTTGCTTTCCACCACCGCGAACTCGTCTGGTTGGTAGAGGTAGTCTTCACCGCTGCCGTCGATGATGCGATACCAGCCCTTCTCTACGGAAATCACGTCATACACTTTTCCGTAGGCCAACTCAACATCGACGTCTCGCCTGGGTACCGAATCTTCATTACAGCCACCTCTTTACTTTGAACTTCACTATTGGCTGACCATCCGCTTCAACCCAATGGACCCCCGCATCGGCTGCCCTACCCTTGAAATGCTTCCAGTCTCATGGGCGGCCGCCAGTCCGAGGACTACGGCCGCGCGCTATTTCGGGGAGTTAAGCTTATTCATCACGTCTTTGCCTGCGAATACCTCCACGTTGCGGACGGTTGTTCCCTCGAGGACTTTATGCCTTTCCCGTTCTTGAATCCCTGACCCGTGATTCAACACTGCAATTCTTGAAACCTGATACATATTTTCGGAATTTATGACGCTAACGGCACATTTCCCGTATAATATCCCCATCAAGCAGGAAGGCCAAGCATGCGAATTAAGCGCGATAAATACCTGAATGACCTTATTATTCGGCAGGGCAACGGCATGGTGAAGGTCGTAACGGGCATTCGCCGATGCGGCAAGACGTACCTCTTGTTCGAGTTGTTCGTCCGGCACCTTCTCGAGCAGGGCGTAGATGAGAGCCACATCATCCGACTTGCTCTCGATGACGAGAAGAACGAGGCCTATCGCAATCCGCATGCACTTTATATGCATCTGTTGGACCGAATTGGCGATGACGCTGGCCCTTATTACATACTCCTCGACGAGGTCCAATACGCAATCAGCGCTCGTGAGCTGAGGAACAGGGATGCACCCCCAGCTCTCTATGGCGTCCTCAACGGCCTCATGCGACGGAGCAATGTCGATGTATACGTGACGGGCAGCAACTCCAAGCTTCTCTCGACCAACGTGATGACCGAATTCCGTGGACGTGGTGACGAGGTACGCATACACCCACTCACGTTTTCTGAATTCATGCAGGCCTACGAGGGCGATCGCTACGAGGGATGGTCGGAGTATGTCATGTACGGAGGGCTGCCCCTCACGCTCTCGATGCGCACCGATGAGCAGAAGGCGTCCTACCTCGGCAGATTGCTTTCCGAGGTCTATCTCAGCGATGTGGTGGAGCGCAATCACCTCACCAAGTCGCAGGAGCTAGATGACCTCGTGGATGTTCTCGCATCTTCCGTAGGGTCGCTTACGAATCCCTCGAATATCGAAGCGACGTTCAAGAGCGTCCTTCACTCCAGCCTTGATGCCGATACCATCAAGCGCTATATCGGCCATCTCGAAGAGGCATTTCTCTTGAACGAAGCCGTCCGCTACGACGTCAAGGGGCGCAGGTACATCGGCACACCCAAGAAGTACTATTTCGAGGACGTGGGCCTTCGCAACGCCTGTCTGGGCTTCCGGCAAATTGAGGAAACCCATCTCATGGAGAATGTCATCTACAACGAGCTGCGTGCGCGCGGGTTTTCGGTGGATGTTGGAGAGGTTGAAAAGAGAGCCAAGATCAACGGCCATGACGAGCGCCAGCGATTTGAAGTGGACTTCGTGGCCAACCTCGGTTATCGCAGATACTATGTGCAATCCGCCCTGCACCTCGGCACGCCCGAGAAGACGAAGCAGGAGAAGAGACCGCTCCTCGCCATAGACGACAGCTTCAAGAAGATCGTCGTGGTAAAGGATGTCGTAAAGCCTCATATGGACGACTTCGGCATCCTCACCATGGGCCTCTTCGACTTTCTGCTCGACCCCGAGAGTCTGGACAGGTGAATTCCTGACTGAGGCGCGACTTGGAGCAGAGGGTCAAGACAGCCGAGCTCATGAAGGGCGCGTGCTGGGCCAAGGAAGGTGACGGAGCGGGCGTTCCCCAACATTTGCGAACGCCGTCGCTCTCCCCATTACTCCTGAAGCAGTCGTCGGCCGTTCGAATCGGCCTAGAACGCCATGAGGCCTATCGCGCGTGCCTGCCCATATGTGCACAGAGCTGGCCCTTCGCGATAGTCTTCGATGGATACCCTCACATCCTTCGGAGGCAGACATGCTGCTCTATTTCAGCGCTACGGGAAACTGCAAGTACGTTGCCTCCAGAATCTCCCAGGCAACCGGCGAAGAGAAGCTCTCCATCGTTGACTGCCTTGAGCAGGGCCGGCTCTCGTTCCGTGACAAGCAGATAGGAATCGTAAGCCCAACGTATGATTGGGCGCTTCCGTCCGTCACGAGGGAGTCCTGGCAAAGGCGAATCTCGAGGCCGGATACCTGTACTATGTGGCGACCTACGGAACGACACCTGGAGCGAGCTCTGCATATGCGCAGTAGTATCTGGGTGGGAACTTCGACGCATTCTATTCCGTCCGCATGCCCGACACTTGGACGCCCGTGTTCGACCTGTCGACGCCGGAGAAGGTCGCGGCGTTCAGCGGCTCCACGGAGGATGAGATTGACTCGGTCATCCGCCATCTGGAAGCCCAGGACTGTGGGCAGTTCATGAGGAACCGCATGCCGCTGCCGCTCGCGGCGGTCGTCTATCCCTTCTACGAGCGGGTCCGGAGGACGAGCAACCTGCACGTCGGGGATGCCTGCATCGGATGCGGGCTATGTGCGAGGAAATGCCCGGTCCACGCGATCGAGATGAGGGACGGGAAGCCGGTGTGGGTCAAAGGCAAATGCGCGATGTGCCTGGGATGTCTGCATCGCTGCCCAAATTCGCGATCCAGTACGGAAACGGAAAGAGGACGCGCGCTCACGGTCAATACACGAACCCGCATGTGAGGGTGTGAGCTCCAAATAGAAGTATTTTATGCACGATTTGCAGAATCTTATGCGTATGAATTCGCAAGGTTTGCTGCAAGTGCCCTGCCTACCGTTTGTGAAACTTCTCAGATTATCGATATGAGAGTGGGATACACCCTTCAATGACGGCCACTGCCCGATGGCCAGGACGGCCATCGGGCTGGCAAGAAGGGCAGGCCCATCAGCTCGTCTCCGTGCGCCGCTGCATGGGCGCGACATTCGCGAAGGGCGGGGGCGATGCGAAATGATGAAGAAGCTGGCAAAAGCCTTGGTTCTCATTCTCTCTGTCTCTCTTGTCTGCTTCCCGATCCTACAGGTCGGATATGCACAAGGCGCCGACGCGCAAGGGAGCATCGTCGAAGAGCAAGGGTCGGAAGCAACGCCGGCAAGCGAGGAGGCCGACGAGAGCACAGCCGAGACGGGCGCAGCCGAGACGGGTACGACCGAAGGGAGCACGTCGTCAGAGACGCCAAGCACCGAAGCCGGAACAGGCCAGGTTGCGAGTGAGACGACGGATGCGAACGCGAACGCCGCCGCGGCGGGTGCCGCAGAAGCCACGACGGTCACGGCCGATGACGATAGCCAGGAGGCGCGCGACGTCAGCGGCCTCTTCGACATGAAGGTCTCCTTCAGGGGCCTTCTTCTCACCGACGAAGGACATGCCGTGGACGGGTCCCACCTCTGGTTCGACCTGAGCTACTCGAAGAAGAACGCTTCCGACACGGTGCGGCCCGGCGATTACCTCACGCTCACGCTCAAGGGAAGCGACGCGGCGCGCTCGACGAACCTCAAGGTCAATCCCGGCCACTTCTCCTCTGTCACGACGACGCAAGACGAGAACGGCGATACCGTCTACCACCTCGTCTTCGGAGACCTGGCGTCGTCGGCCCTTGCGGGAGGCGTCATGTTCTCTGCCACCGCGAACAACCAGACGGATGGCCCCAAGCAGCTCGAGGTCGACTTCGGCGGCATCTCGACTCTCATCGTCGACGGCAAGAACCCCGATGACGACGGCGGCAACGATGGGGACGTCCTCAACAAGAAGGTGCAGAGCGGAAGCCACTACTTCTCGGAGAACTACTACATCGCAGGGCAGGAGAGCGCGCTGAGCTACCGGCTTCTGTTCAACGAGGAGTCCGTGTACAAGGGCAGCATCACGATCACCGACCCCATACCGCAGGGAGCGTCGCTGGTGGACGGCTCGCTGCATGTCTACCAGCTGGTCCCCATGCCAAAAGGCAGCTCGCGGAAGTACTATCGGGCGCTCGACATCTCGCGCTACGCGTCGGTGCGGGACGGCGACATCGTCATCGACCTGGGCGACTATTACGGCGCCAGCGGCATGTCGCTTCCCATCGAGGTGGCATACAGCCTGAAGGTCGACCCCGGCTGGGCCAGCGACATAGTCAACGTGGCGACCGCGAGCTGGACCGACGAGAGCGGCTCGCACAGCGTGTCCTCGCAGGTGAGGATGTACACGGGAAACGAGAACTCGGCGGCTTTCGGCATCAAGACGGTTGACAGGACCGTCGTCTCCACCGACCCGGACGACCAGCTGGTCACCTACACCATCAAGTTCTGGAACGACCAGGGATTCGCGGCGGGCGCCATCCAGCTCGTTGACGAGCTGGACCCCCATGTGAGGTTCGTGAGCGCCGAGCCCAACGAGTACTACGTCGTCGAGCAGGACCCGAACGACCCGCAGAGGCTCGTGATCAGGAACACGAAGGACATCGACGGGTCGTTGGAGACCTACGCCACGTTCACGACGGACTTCACGAACGTCCCGGTGGGCTATACGGTTGCGAACACGGTGGGCGGCAACACAACCAAGACCACGAAATGCGGCGGCGGCCTCGTGCTGACGGCCCAGAAGACCATCGACGGAAGCGGCACCCCGTCGGACGGGCAATTCGCGTTCGAGCTGCTGTCGGCCGACGGCACGGTGCTCCAGACGAAGCGCAACGGCGGCGATGGCGTCGTGACGTTCGACGAGATCCCCTACACGACCGACGACGTGGGCAAGACGTTCGTCTATCAGGTGCGCGAGGTCGCCGGGGACGGCGGCGCCTATCGCTACGACGGCAGCGTCTATGCCGTGAGCGTGACGCCCGAGCTCGAGCTCGATGCCGACGGCAATCCGACGGGCCGCATCCTGGCCGTGCCCTCCTACGAGAAGGACGACGTCGCCGCCGTCGCGATCGAGTTCGACAACGCAACCGTGACGCCGCCGCATGATGACGGCCATGGCAACCAGGCCGGGGAGACGTCCGTCAAGCCGGCGTCGAAGGCCCTGCCTTCGACGGGAGACGCAGCGTTGGCCGCGCCCATCTTGCCGATGGCCGCCATCGCGGCGGCCCTGATCGCCGGCAGCGTGCTGGCGGGCAGGAATCGCCAACGTTAGGGATCGGCGATGGTGGCGTCAGAAGAGGCGCCAAGCGGCATCGCGGGCCAGGGGGCATGCCCTCTGGCCCGCTTCCATTTGGGGGCATATGCATGGCGAATGCCCATCGCGCACCGACGGGCAAGGGGCTTTCGCGGGGCACGAAAGGCCTCCCGCTCGCCTGACAAGATAATTGACGTGTCATTCGCCTGCGTGGGGAGGATGGGCATGGCAGGGGACATCACCTTCTTCGACGTCGAGACGCCGAACAGGAGCAACAGCAAGATATGCAGCATCGGCGTCGTGAGGACCGATGCCGAGGGGAACGTCCAGTACGAGGACCATTTCCTCATCGACCCCGAGCAAGGCTTCGATAGCAGGAACATCTCCATACACGGAATCGCGCCTTCCATGGTGAAGGGGGCGCCGACGTTCGCCGAGCTGTGGAAGGCCGGGCTGTTCGACGTCTTCGATGGCTCGACGCTCGTGGCGCACAACGCGACCTTCGACCTGAACGTGCTGGAGAAGACGCTGGCGGCCTACGGGTTCGACGAGCCCGAATACCCCTACGTCTGCACGATGAGAACTGCCCAGCGCGTGCTGCCGGGACTCCCGAACTACCAGCTTCCCACGCTCAGCCAACGCTACGGCGTCGCCCTCCCCAAACACCACGACGCGCTCTGCGACACGAGGGCGTGCGAAGGGGTGTTCTGGGGCCTGTTGTCCGAATTCGGCAAGGGCGCGTTTGACGTTAGCACGTTCATCCCCGTGAGCTGCTTTGCGCCGACGTACGTCGCCAGCAACCGGTCGAAGCTCATGACGGACCTCTACGGCATCCTGGTGGGGCTGTCCTTGGACGGCACCATCTCCCCTGACGAGCTATGCGCGCTGCGGAAATGGGCTGAGGACAGCAAGTCGGTCAACGACGACCCGATCATCAGGAGCGCTCGCAGCCTGATCGGCGGGGCGCTCGAGGACGGTGTGCTGGAAGCCCGAGAGCATGCCGCCCTGCTGAACTTCGCGAGGCCGTTCGTCACCGACGGGCACAACACGCAGGAGACGGTGTGCTTCCAACAGCTCCTCGGCGTCGTCAAGGGGATATCCGCCGATGGGCGCATAACCGAGCCTGAGGCAAGACGGCTCGATGACTGGGTCTCGCAATGCAACGCCGTCTTCTCCGACGGGGAGTTCTTGGCCATCGAGAGGGAGCTCGACGGCGTGCTTGCGGACGGCGTGGTCGCTCCCGAGGAAGAGGAGAGGCTCCTCGCCCTCTTCGACAAGATCGTGCACCCCATGGCTGCCGCGTGCGAGGCCGTGCAGTACCAGGGGAAGCGGTTCGTGCTTACGGGGAACTTCACCTTCGGGGAAAGGAGCGCGGTCGAGGAGGCGATTAGGCAGCGCGGCGGCGAGATCGCCAAAGGGGTGTCGGGGAAGGTCTCCTACGTCGTCGTGGGAAACGAGGGCTCGGAGCACTACGCGAACGGCGAATATGGCTCGAAGGTGAGGAAGGCGATGGAGCTGCAGGACAAGGGCAAGCCCATCCAGATCATCACGGAAACCGACCTCTGCCTGTAGCCCGCTCCTCGCCCACGTGAACGCGGCGATGTGCGGGGCGATGTGCAGGGCGTCCACGCCCCGCACGCGCGACCTGGGTCGAGCGGCCGGAGCCGGGCGCTATGCTATGGCTGGTCCGCTTGAACAGGCGTATGACGCGTATGGAGCCGACTGAAAGGACATGCGATGCCGAGCATCCGAGAGGTCTTCGTGAGAGGGCAGGGAATCCTCCAGCTAACCCCGACATGGGTCCCACGGCCGTTCAACAAGCCGGCCAAGCGGCTGCGGCTCCACCCGGACGACTACTTCGCCTTCGGCATGGACCGCGGGCAGATCACCGAGCGCTGGTTCAGCTCCATAACCCCGTCGGCCTCCGAGGGAGCCGGCCCCACCGAGGGCATGAGCTGGGTGAACGTTGACGGCGTGCATGGCCATGAGATCCTATTCCGCGACTTCGTGGAGGAGCTCGGCGCCGACCTCATCGGCCAAGAGCTCATGGACCGCTTCGGCACCTGGCCCATGTACTCGAAGTTCTACGACAACGTGTGGCCCCTCTTCCACCACATCCACCAGGACGAGGAGGACGCCGCCAAGGTGGGGCTCAAGGCCAAGCCTGAGCACTACTTCTATCCCAAGCAGTACAACCAGACGTCGGGCAACATGCCCATCACCTACTTCGGCTTCGACCCGTCGGTGTCGAAGGAGGAGGTGCTCGAGCGCCTGCGCGAGTTCGACGCCTGCGACAACCGCCTCACCGAGCTTTCACGCGCGTTCCGTCTGGAGCTCGACACGGGCTGGTACACGCCGGCCGGCATGGTGCACGCGCCAGGGTCGCTGTGCACCTACGAGCCGCAGTGGAACTCCGACATCATGGCCGTGTGGGAGAACAACGTCTACGGCGAGGTCTTCGACAAGAGCTGGCTGCACATGAACATGCCGGAGGAGACGAAGGACTCCATCGAGGACATCTTCGCCTGCGCCGACTGGGAGATGAACACGGACCCGAACTATCGCGAGCACTACTTCCGTCGCCCGGTCCCGGAGAAGTCCGACGACAGCTACCGCCAGTACTGGATCTGCTATGGCAACCCGTACGTGGGCGCGAAGGAGCTCATCGTCGAGCCTGGCAAGACGGCGACCGTCACCGACGACGGCGCGTACGGCTGCGTCGTGATCGAGGGTCACGGCAGGATGGGCGCGTTCAAGGTGGAGTCGCCGACGCTCATCCGCTTCGGCCAGTTCACCAACGACGAGTTCTTCGTGGGCCACGACGCCGCCGTGGAGGGCGTCACCATCACGAACGAGTCCGACTACGAGGACCTGGTGATTCTCAAGCACTTCGGGCCCGACCACAAGATCATCGGGCCGAGGCCGGACCAGAAGCGCATCAAGCTGTAGCAGGGAAGCGCACGGCGGGGGCGGGCGCCCGGCGCCTCGCCTCGCACGCCGCGCAGACGGGAGGAAGCATGGCAGGCAAGGGAATCACGTATGCGGGCTCGTTGGTGGCCGACACCTTCCACTTCATCGAGTACTACCCGCAGGAGGGCATGCAGACCCACATCGTGGACACGAAGCACTTCGTGGGCGGCATCGGCAACAACATCTCGCAGCTGGCGCACATCGACCCGACCATCCCCATACACGTGAGCGCGATCGCGGGACTGGACGAGGGCGGCGACCGCTCGATCGATATGCTCTCGGCCTATCCCAACGTCGACCTCTCGAACGTCACGCGCGAGGGCGAGAGCTCGATGACGCTCGTGATGAACTCGCTCGAGTCCAAGCAGCGCACCTTCTTCTCGCGGCCGTCGTCGAGCGTGAAGTTCAACGAGTCCTACATCGACTGGGACAAGCTGGATTGCGACATCTTCCACCTCGAGTACCTGCTGGCCCTCGCCAGCTGCGACGCGGACGACGAGGAGTACGGCACCCATGCGGCGCGCATCCTGCACGACGCCCGCCAGCGCGGGATGAGGACGTCGGTGGACATCGTCTCCAAGCGAAACGACCGCGCGCATCACATCGTGTCCTGTGCCCTGCGCTACACCGACTACTGCGTGATCAACGAGGTGGAGACCCAGATCGCCACCGGCATCGACGTCATGGACGGCGACGCGATCGACGTCGGGCGCGCGACCGAGGCCCTGAAGCAGCTCGCGAGCATGGGCACGACCACCTGGGCGGTCATCCACTGCTCGGGCATGGCCGTGGGCTACGACTGCGCCACCGGCAAGGTCGAGGCGGTCCAGAGCCTGCCCATCGCGCGCGAGGAGATCCTCGGCACGAACGGCGCCGGCGACGCCTACAACACCGGCATCCTCTACCAGGCCTACAAGGGCTCGGACCTGGCCTGCGCCATGCGCTTCGCCGCGGCCACGGCCGGGCTGTCGCTTCTCGGCGAGAACGGCTACGCCGCCCTTCTTCCCGAGCAGGGCATCTGGGACTTCGAGGCCGAGCGCCGCGCGCAGGCCTAGCGCCAGGCACGCGCCAGACATAACGTAAGCCTCACGAAGAAGGGCCTGTCCGCGATGGCGCGGGCAGGCCCTGTTCGCATGGCTATGGGCAGGCGTCTACGAGCTCGTGGTGCCGTCCGACGAGGAGTCGGAGTCCGTCGGCGACGTGGGGCTCGTCGGGTTCGTGGGGCTCGTCGGGCTCTCGGGGGCCACGTAGTCGCCGTAGTAGTAGAAGGTGACCGTCGACCCCTTGTCCGCTGTGCCCGAGGACGGGCTCTGCCAGTAGACGAGGCCGTTCTCGCTCGAGCTCGAGGCGGTCCTGCCCACAGATCCGCTTGCTGTGAGGCCGGCATTCTCGATGGCGGCCTCAGCCTGGCTGGCCGTCATGCCAGTGACGTCGGGCACGTCGACGCTCTCCACGCCCTTCGAGAGGTGGTACACCACGGTGTCGCCCTCCTTGGCAGTGGCCCCGGCGGCCGTATCCTGCTGGGCCACATGGTCGGCGGCGACGTTGTCGGAGTACACCGGGTCGCCGTTCTCGCCCACGAGCCCCACCTTCGTGAGCGCGGCCTCGGCCTCGGAGCGCGTCATGTTGGAGAGGTCGGGCACGGTCACGCTCTCGGCGGGCTTCTTGCCCTTCGATATGACGATGTCCACCTTCGTGCCCTTGGTCGCCGTCTGGTTGGCGTCGGGGTTCTGGTCCATCACGAGGCCGCTGTCCACCTCGTCGCTGTACTCCTCCTTGACGTCGCCCAGCTCGAAGCCGCTGTCCTCGAGGCTTTGGGCCGCCTGCTGCTGCGTGAGGCCGTAGAGGTTCGGGATCGCCTGCGTCTCGGAGCCGCTCCCCAGGATGGTGGTGGCTATGGCGATCACGGCGATGAGCGCGACGACGCCCGCGATGATGCCGGCGATGAGGCGGCGCTTGCTCTTCTTCGAGCGCTCCTCGGCCTCCTCGGTGGCGCTGCGCTGCTGGGATCGCGCCGCGCTCACGGTCGCGCCGGCGGGAAGCGGGCGCTCCACCTGGGGCATGGCCTTCGTGCGGTCCACCTGCGGGGTGCTGCCCAGGACGCGCGTGGCCGCCTCGACGCTGGAGGTGCGCCCCGAGAGGTAGTCGCGCAGCGTGCGCGAGAGCTCGTCGGCCGTCTGGAAGCGGTCGGCCGGGTCCTTCTGCATGCACTTGAGGATGATGCCCTCGAGCGCGGAGTCCACGTTGGGGTTGAGCTGGCTGGGCGGGACGGGCTGCTCGTTCACCTGCTTGAGCGCCACGGTGATGGCGTCGTCGCCCTCGAAGGGGACGCGGCCTGTCGAGGCCTCGTACATGACGATGCCCAGCGAGTAGATGTCGGAGGTGGGGCCGAGCTCCTTGCCCTGCGTCTGCTCGGGGGAGACGTAGTGGGCGGTTCCGAGCACATTGTTGTCCGTGGTCAGGTGCGAGTTTTTGGCCCGCGCGATGCCGAAGTCCATCACCTTTATGTTGCCGTCGGGCTGCACCAGGATGTTCTGCGGCTTGATGTCGCGATGGATGGTGTCGTGCTTGTGCGCGACGGAGAGCGCCTGCGAGATCTCGAGGCCGATCTGGGCCACCTTGCGGCAGTCGAGCGCCCCGTGGCTGCGGATGCC
>CADBMC010000024.1 GCA_902795635.1 uncultured Coriobacteriaceae bacterium
AGGACCTTCCTGCAGAAGGGGCATCCCGTGAGCACGAAGAGCTCGAGGTCGGCGGCGTTCTCGTTTGCCATGTCGTTCTCCTAACCTAGCCCAGCCATGGGCTGGGTAGCTTGCATTGACCGATCTGAGGAGGCTTGTACCCATCGTCCTCAGGCCTTTCCCCTACGCATCAGATGAACGTGACGGCGCATCGCCAGGGCGAGGCCGCATGCGGGGAAGAGCAGGTCACGAGCACGATGACCGGTGCCCCGCCGGTCCTTTCCGCGTTCGTCCGCGAGCGTGCGGTTGCCGCGTCCTTTGCATGGACGAGCCAGTCCGCGACATCCGCCGAGCTTCGCGGACGCTCCATGTAGAGAGAATCGTCCGAAGCCACCCTTGTGGAGAAGGCGGGCCCTGCGACCACGCTCTTACCGTCCGGCGTGGACCATCGACAGCTGCCCAGATTCGCGAAGCGCGACTGCTGCCAGGCTTCCCCAAGCTCCGAGAGCATGAGCGTGGTCCCGGAGATGTGATGGCCGTAGATGAGGAGCCATGGCCCGTTCGGCGAGCAATACTCGTCGAGCACGAGGCAGCCGGCCTGCGAGCGCCTTCCCCATGCGTCGTGGCTGAGCCAGTAGGAGACCTCATGCTCGCCGGCTTGCATGACGGGATAGTCGATCGACGTGCCTTGCACGGACAGCCATCCCACGGCAGAGGGACACTCCTTCAGGATCACCCGCCAGTCGAGTCGGTCGGAAGCTCCCGCAGAATCGTCTCCGGTCCTTGCGGCGGCGCCAGCAGCTTGCGCCTTGGCGGACAGCTCGCGATACCGGGATTCGTCCTCCAAGAGCGGAAGGGCGAGCATGAGCACGAATGCAGCCAAGGCGAGGGCGGCAGTCGCGAGGGCGACGCTCGCCACGCGTCGCCCTCTCTGCGCATGGCCGGCTCTCATCGCCTGTGCCTCCGAGGACGAAGCCATGCCGAGAGGCCGCCGAGTGCCGCGGCGCCAACGAGGGCCGGCACGATGGGCAGGTTCACGCCCGTCTGGGCGAGCTTGCCTCCTTGAGGGGCACCTCCGAACGTCACCGTTTGGGACGTCGCGCCAAGGTCCTCATGCGAGCCGACCCAGTTGCCATCGGCATCGGAAAGGCTTTCGAACACCACGACCTCCGTGCCGGCAAGACCGCTCGAGTCGAAGGCTATCGAGACGGTCTGCTCGCCATCCGCCTCCTCTGGCACGAACTCGGCCTTCGCCACCACGGCGTTGCCGTCAGCCTCCGTTATCGGCTCGCCTGTGCCCGCATCCACGAGAAGCGCGGTGAGCTCATAGGTCTTGCCAGGCGTCAGCCCCGAATACTCCACGACGTCATCTATCGTCGTCTCGGTCGAGGGCTTGGCCGCATGGCTTTCCGTGGCACGGTCGAGGGCTGTCGTGCCCAGCTTGCAGCCGGCGTCCTCCAGAGTGCCCAGGTCGACGACCGCTCCGTCCCGGGATATGACGACCGTCCTTCTCACGAGCGTATGGCCGGCGTTCGCGGTGCCGGGGAGCTCCTCGAGCAGATAGGCGTCATAGGGTAGCGCCCCATGGTCGTCTGTCGGCGTGCCAGGATCGTCCGGAGCGCCTGCGAACCAGATGGGGCCAGGCGCACTTTCGGACTTGGCCGCTTCTGCGCCCTCGTCTGGGGCCGTGCGCGAGAACCACGACGAGCTCGTGTCCGCGACGCCGTTCTCGTCGGTCACGATGACGTGAGACTCTCCGGTCGTCATGCTCGTGAGCCTGAAGGAGACGCCTGCGAGCTGTGCCTGCGTGCGCGCATCAACCTTTGACAGGCGCAGGTCGCCACGAACGACCTGGTCCTCGATTGGGATATCGCTCTCGGCAAGCTCGCCCGGGCCGTGCACCTCGATGGTGAGGACGGCGTCGGAAGGCAGGTACCCCTTGGGAGGCGTCGTCTCCCGGACCTCATAGGTGCCGTAGGGCAAGGCGTCGATGGCCGTGGAGGCATGGCCCTTCTCGTCGGTCGTGATGGTGAGGACGTCCGCGCCAGGCTCATAGCGCATGCCGCCCACGCAGACGGCTGCCTTGCTCGCGTTCGAGACGGTGAGCACCGCTCCCTCGAGCGTCGCGCCTCCGAGAGGCACCTGCTTGCCGGTCTCTGCATCCGCCTTCTCCACAGACAGCCCGCCCAGCTCAATCCTATCGAGGACGATGCGCGTGCCGTCTTCGGCATGGTCCCAGGCGCCGACCTCGACGATCTCCGCAGCGGACCCCTCCGCATTCGGGATGACCTGCAGCATGCGTGCCTTGCCATCGCCCTGCTCGTAGCCCTGCGGCGCCTGCGTCTCGCGGATGGTCACGGTCCCCAGCGGCAGCGCCATGCTGCCAGCGGCGTCACGGTAGGGCTCGTCGCCTGAGACGAGGTGGCCATCGTCTAGCCTCACGTCGCCCGCCTCGTCGGACTCGAGCGTCCATGTCCTGTCTGCCTTGTCGGGGAGGTCGCTCTCCTCGAACAGTCCCTTGTAGTAGCAGACCTCGAAGCGGGCGCCAGCAAGCGAAGCGTCTCCTTGCGCCTCCCCCGCGGCCACGGCATCTGCCTTCTTGAGCAGAAGCGGCGCCGACGCCTCGAGCGGGGCGTCCGTCAGATCGCTCGGCCCGAGCGCCGTCGTGGAGGCGGCCGACACTTTCACCACGTGCACCGTGTCGCTGAGCGCGAATCCCTTGGGCGCCTCGGTCTCGCGCAGGTAATAGGTGCCAGGAGGCAGGGGGGCGGAGGTGGCCTTGCCTTGCGAGTCCGTCACGAGCGATGCGGCCTGCCGCGTGCATCCGGCGTCCGTGTAGATGCCGAAGGCGGCCCCTGCGAGCGAATAGCATCCGTTTGCGCCGCTCGCAGCCGCATCCGAGCTGCCCTTCTCGATCGCAATCTTCCCGGGCGACATGAGGCCGGCAAGCACCTGGTATTTGCCTCCGGATTGCGACTCGACGCAGAAGCAGGAGAACGTGTCCGGGATGGAGCCCGATCGTGCGAGGATTCGGGAGAGCACCGAGTCCTGGCGCTCTCCTGCTCCGTCTCGGCCTATCACGTAGCGCTCGAACCACGCCGAGAGCTCGGGGGAGCACCCATACAGCGCGTCTTCGGCGCTGTCGCAGTAGGCGTAGCTGACGAGGACGTGGGTCGCGCCATAGTAGAGCTCGGGGGTCCAGGCCTTGCCGCCCTCATAGGCATCAGGCCACATGGAGGCATCGAACCCCGCGCCGCCCCATCCGTAGTAGAGGATCGCCCTGAGCTCCGCCGTGCGATCGGTGGTGGTGCCTCCGGCGCAGTGCAGCGACGAGGTCTGGTACGAGCCTGCCTTCGGCGCCCAGAGCCTGGGGTCGGTGCAATACGCGATGCCTTTGCCCCCTTGGAGCTCGAATATGGGCGTCGAGCCGAAGTCGTGGGCGGGCGCGCCGAACTCCGACCATCTGCTCCAGGTGAGATCTACCGACCCAGGCACCTCATCCGCCTGGGCCGTTCGGGGAAGCCAAGGCCCCATCGTCGTCGCCATCGCGAGCAATGCGCATGCAAGCGCGACCAGGGCAGCGGTTGGTGCATGCGAACGTCCTCTTGCCATCGTCTCCTCCTCGTCCCAAGGTCCTTGGCGCAGAGGATACGAGGGGGCACCTGACGCTCTTCTAGGCCATCGCGTACTCCTCGCATACGCGTTCGGCAGAAGAGGAAGGCCAAGGGCCCGCTCGGCCGCGGAGGCTTTCGCGGGAGAATGGCCTGTGTGATAGAATCTCCACGCATGCGGGCATCGCCAAGTGGTAAGGCAACGGCTTCCCAAGCCGTCATCCGCGGGTTCGAATCCCGTTGCCCGCTCCATGATCTTCCGGGGCGTCGTGGGCGCCCCTTTCCATAAGGAGGGCTTGTGGCGAGGATCAAGCGTCGACTCGCCTCCGAGGTCCTGGACCGCCTCGAAGGGTTCACGGACGGCGGTGCCGTCCATCTCCCCGAGCGTGTCGGAGCCAAGCAGCTGCTGGACCTCGTCTGCGAGGTCTGCGACGAGGACCTCGAGTTCTACGACGCCGCCGACCAGCTCGTCTGGGGCCTTGCCCGCCGCTGCGGGTATCCCGTGAGCGACCCGCTCGAGCCCAAGGGCCACGCGAAGGACTTCCTCGCAGAGTTCGGCGTCGAGAACGTCCCGCAGTGGTATGCGCAGAGGGGCATCCCGGAAAAGGCCTTCCCCACGCTGTTCACCTACTCGGCGTTCTGCGCCCGCGACCCCAAGTTCCTGCGCTGCGTGATAGTCATCCCGCCGCATGCGATGGACAAGGCGGACACGCTCGCGCCCTACGTCATCCGGGCGCTCCGCTTCTGCCTCGCGGACCACGACCCGAGCGACCCCACGCTCTTCACGATCTAGCCAAAGCCCGCATCGAGCTGTTGGGAACCTACATTACGGAGGAACACATGACGGAAGACGAGGCGAAGGCCGGCATCTCGGCCCTCTCGCAAGCGCTTGACAACTATGCCGACCTGCTGGTCCGAACCGGCGTGGCAGTGCAGCCCGGGCAGGAGCTCGTGGTGAACGCTCCGGTCGAGGCATACGGCTTCACGCGCCGCGTCGTTCGCGCAGGCTATGCCGCGGGCGCCCGGCATGTAACGGTGATCTGGGGCGACGACCAGACGGCGCGGCTCGACTATGAGAACGCCCCGCTGGAGTACTTCGAGCACACGCCGAGCTGGAAGGTCGAGCAGATGAACTCGCTCGCCGCCGCCGGCGCGTGCTTTCTCAGCCTGTTCGGCGAGGACCCGAACGCCCTCAAGGGAATCGACCAGGCAAAGCCTGCCGCCGCGCGCCGCTCGCGCAACGCCGAATGCGACGTGTGGCGCAACGGGCTCGACTTCGGCCATAACGCCTGGAGCATCGGCGGGGTGCCCGTGCCCGCCTGGTCGCGAGTCGTCTTCCCGGACGCCGAGTCGGACGAGGAGGCCCAGCTCAGGCTCTGGAAGGCCATCCTCTCCGCCGCACGCGCCGACGGGGGAGACCCCATCACGGCGTGGGACGAGCACAACCGCAGCTTCGCGCGGAATAGGGGGAAGCTGAACGCAGGGCGCTTCGACCGCCTGCATTACACCTCCTCCAACGGCACCGACCTCACGCTGGGCATGACGAAGGGCCACGTATGGGGCGGCGGCTCCATGACGACCGACGCTGGCGTCGAGTTCCAGCCGAACATCCCGACCGAGGAGGTCTTCACCTCGCCGGACCGCCTGCGCGCCGAGGGGGTCGTCCACTCGGCCCTGCCGCTTGTGCACAACGGCTCGATCGTGCGCGACTTCTGGTTCGAGTTCCACGACGGCGCGGTCACCTCGTTCGGCGCGGCAGAGGGCAAGGACGTGCTGGCAAGCATACTCGACACCGACGAGAACGCCCGTCGCTTGGGCGAGTGCTCGCTCATCTCCAAGGACACGCCGATCCGCGAGAGCGGCCTGCTCTTCTACAACACGCTGTTCGACGAGAACGCGAGCTGCCACCTGGCCTTGGGCACGGGATTCCCGGAGTGCATCGAGGGTGGCAACGACATGAGCGTGGACGAGCTGCTCGCACACGGCGTCAACCACTCGCATACGCACGTGGACTTCATGATCGGCGCCGACGACCTGGACGTGACGGGCATCGCAGCAGACGGCGAGGAGGTGCCCGTCTTCCGCGACGGGCGTTGGGCCTGGTAGGCCGGGCAGGCGAGCGCGGGGCACGGGGCGGCGCCGCCGGCAAGGCTGGCGTAGGGGCCCGTGCGCTACACTAGCCGCGTGAACGAGGGCCGTTAGCTCAGCTGGCAGAGCAGGGGACTTTTAATCCCAAGGTCGAGGGTTCGAAGCCCTCACGGCCCACCAGCAAAGCCGCAGGTCGGGGGCATGGCGCTCCCGACCTGCTTTCGTCTGCATACGTCCCGTTGACGGGAGCGCCTGTCGCAGGTCCCGCATCCGCGCAGCCCAGGGCCGCAGAGACGCGACGGGAGGCGTCCTCCATGACGCCGGGATCTATGCGGAGATAATGCATATACGTGCTCGTGTGGTTGGACCTGCCGTGCATCTTGTCGTTGACGTCCGGGGCCACGCCTGCCGTGATCGCGAGGGTGTCGGAGGTGTGCCGCAGCAGCCCTGGCGGTATGGGCCTCAGCCCGAGGCGCTTCGTCTCTCTCATCCAGCGCGGGTACAGCACGTCGCCCCTCAGCGGCACGAGCCTCTCGTCCAGGGCCTTGCCTTCTAGGACGCCACGCAGGAGGTCCCTTCCCGCATAGATCACCGGCACCCTCCTGAGGCTCTGCTCGTTCTTGGCCCTCGGCACCCAGCCGCCCTCGTCGGTGTAGGTGCCAGCCACGGTGACGAGCATCGTCTCGACGTCACGCCCCTCGGAGACGGACCATGCGGACACGTCCTCGACGTCCCTGGCCCTCACCCCGAGGGCCTCCTCGCGCCTGAGGCCCGAAAGCCCCAGCACGAGGTAGGCCGTAAGCGCGTCGTCTCCCAGCGTGGGGATCTCCGCGAGGGCCTGTGAGGCCTCCTGCGCCGTCCAGGGAAGCGTCTGCGGCCTGTGGTCCACATGCACCGGGACCCTGCGTGAAAGGGGCCTCTCGGGCATGAGGCCTGCGTCGTAGGCGCTCCTGAGCACGGCCGAGAGGGCGCGCTTGCAGCTGCTGGGAGAGCCTGCCGCGCCTATGACGGAGGCAACCTGCTCGTGCGTTATCTCCGCAAGGGGGACGTCGCCTAGCGTGGGGAGCACGGCGCGCTCCATCTGGTTGCGGTATCCCCTCATCGTGACGAGGCTCCTCGGCGTGCCCCTCACCGAGAGCGTCTTGGGGAACCCGTCCTCCCACCACTCCCGGAGCGTGGGGCCGCGCACGAGCCCCTCGCGCATCTGCCCCGCGCGCCTGTTGGCCTCGGCCTTGGTGCCCTCGAAGGTCTCCTGCGCCACCTTGTCTCCCACCTGGACCCGTATGCGGTACCTGCCGCCTCCCAGTGGCGTGACGCATCCCGTCGGCTTCTTGCCCATCTAGGCCACGTCCTCCTCCGCCGCATCACGTACGGCCGATAGCCCATAGGGGAAATTGACTTCACATGCCGTCCGAATGTCATTGGAGGCGGCTTGCGAAGGATAAGGCTTGGTTCCCGAACGGGAGCCCGGCATCTCAGCGCCTCCGCTCCAGTACCGATATGGCGGATACGATGAAGCATGCGGCTGGTACGGTGACGTCAATTCCAGATACCACCGCCACAGCGAGCAGAAACGTCTGCAAGATGATGAGCACACGCATGGCAGTGTCATCGCTCCTATGGTGTCCGTCTATGCCCCTTTTGGCGATGTCGACTGCGTCAGCGCGCAGGTCACGCACGACCGACTCAGACCGTTTGTCCCCGGTGTCCTCGAGCATCTTCGCAAGCTCAAGGTACCCCATCGCCTTCGTGGCCCAAGACCGTCCTCCGCGCACGGCCGCCACTGCGGTCACGGCGGCGGCTATCATTGATGCGAGACTCATGACACTGTCAATCTGCATTGGGGCGCTTCCTTATGGACGAATATGATCGTGCGATAGCCATTGCCGGTTCGGTGATCGTGTTCTTTCTCAACCTGGTTAGGCTCATGCTGGCCGGGTAGCTCCTACCTCCTGACGTCCTCGTACGCCTGCCACCAGACGACCGTGCCCAGCACCTCCACCGGCGGGTCGCGCGGCCCCACGACCACGTCCTCGTATCCGTCCTGCCATGAGTCGGCCGAGAGCATCACGGTCCCGCCCGAACCGGCCATGTACACGTGCACGAAGCTCCCGTGCGCCTCGTCGCGCACCAGCACCGCGTCTCCCGTCCTCGGCTCCATCGCTGGGTCTATGCCGAGCGCCGCGTCCTCGGGGAAGCGCCTGTCCATGCACTCGCCGATGCCATGCACCACGAAGAGGCCGGGGTGCCGGGAGGCGACGCCCTCGGGCACCTCCACGACGGCGTCGGCCTCCTGCTCCTCGCCGTCGCCCATGCAGGTGAGGCCAATCACCTTCAGAGGAACCATCGCGGATGACGCGCGCGCCTCAACGCGCTCGGGGCCGTCTTCTCCGAGCAGCTCAGAGACGGACGTTCCGAAGAGCTCGGAGAGGGACTTTAGAACACCAACTCGAGGCTTCGCCCTGCCTGATTCCCATTGGCTCACGGCCGAGTTCGTGAGGCCGACCTTTTTTCCAAGCTCCTCCTGCGACAGGCCAAGCCGCTCGCGGTTTGCCCGAACGTTTTGCGCGAAGCCCATGCTAGCCTCCAGGTTCTCGGATGAAATTTCATTCAAATATATTTAAGAATGGTATTGAATTGACTGTAATTTGATGTAATATGATTTTAGAAGCGGAGGGGGGGTGCGAGATGAAGCAGACGTTGGGAGAGATAAGGCGCGAGCATGGGGTCACCAAGGGTGCCCTGGCCAGGCTAATCGATGTGAGTTACCCGACCTGGCAGCGCTATGAGGAAGATCCGGGCCGCATGAGGGTTGCTGACCTCGACAAGGTCTGCCGTTTCCTGCACGTGCGCAGGGAGGACGTTTTTTTGCCGAATAACTTGAATTAAATTCAAATACATGAGAGGGGAGAACGAGATGACGACGAGGCTTTACACGAACACACGAAACGAGGTCGAGGCCTATCTGGGCGAGTTCGCGGACGAGTACGACGTGGACACGATCGTGGGCGAGCTGGACGGCATGGGCGTCGAGAGCATCGACGACATGGACCAGGACGACTTCGTTGATGTCATCAAGAGGCACTACGTCGGCGGAGATCCCATCGGGCCATGTGATTGGGTCGTCAGCTGGACATCGGACGACGAGGGCGGGTGTCGCTCCCGCGGGTTCGATTCCTTCTATGGCGCGCGGGCGTTCGCCGACCGCGCTCAGGAGGTCCACGGCGAAGAGCCGGGCTTCATGGTCATCGCCAGCCGGTTGATGGACGTCAATCTCGAGAGCTTCCTCAACGCCAACTCCGGCGGCGCGGTCGAGCTGGCTCCGCACCTTCTGGCCACGGCGGAGTAGGGGGTCGACATGCAGCTCACGTTCGAAGACATGACCGTACCGGTCGAGGCCGCCGCCGCTTCCGAGGCGGGGCCAAGGACGCCCGAGCAGTCCGAGGCGGACGCCAAGGCATTCTTCTCGCGCAATCACGACCTCATGGATGCCTGCCTGAGCGCAGGCACCGTGGCAAACCGCCACGGCAGGGTGGCCAGCTCGCGCCAGATGGTCGAGCTCACGAGGGCCATCCGGCAGCTCGGTGGCTGGCAGAACTTCCGCGAGTTCGCCTCCTGCTTCGCGGGCATCGACTGGGAGCGCGACGGGGACGCATACGCGATTCCCAACGCCTACAGCGCCTACCTCACCCGCGCCCTGGAGGACGGCGGCGTGGACGTGACCAAGAGCCGCTCGAAGCTTGACGAGGTGATGGCATGAGGGACTTCTGGGAGGGGCTCACGGCAAGGGACGTCCTGCGCGAGCTCGCCGAGGCGGCGCTGGCCGTCCTCATCGGATGGGCGTTCTTCGTGGCGGCGCTGGCATGAGCCGCAGGCCGAAGGACATAGGCACCGAGTTCGAGACCGGGTTCGTGCGCTACGCGATCGCGGCCCTGGGAGACGACCGCATCCACCGCGCCCCGCTCCACGGGAGAAGGGATGAGGGCGACATCCACGGGATCTACGCCCACGGAATGCGCGGAATCGCCGAGTGCAAGGCGGTCAAGGGCTTTGGCCCGTCGCTGCTGAGGGGCTGGAAGAGCCAGACGCTCGACGAGAGGGGCAACGCGGACGCGGACTTCGCCCTCCTCGTGGTCCACGTCAGGGGGTGCGACGCCACGGGCAGGAGCGCGAGCTTCGGGCGCAACGCGTGCTACGTGACGCTGAGGGACCTCGCAAGAATCGACCTCGCCATGGAGGAGAGGCACGCCAGCGCCTTCCACGACGAGGTCTGGGTGCGCGTCGATCTGGACGACGCGCTGCGGATG
>CADBMC010000025.1 GCA_902795635.1 uncultured Coriobacteriaceae bacterium
CTCCGATCCGAACAGGCGCCGCGCGCCGGAGTCGTCCAACAGGTAGACGCCGTGATACACCTCGCCGCGCATCGCGTCGCCCACGACGCCCACGAGCCCGCGCACACCGACCTTCCAGGCAGACCACGCGTCGGAATCGAGCGTCGAGGCGCCGAAGAGCGGAAGGCCGAGCCCGCAGGCGAGCCCCTTGGCGCAGGCGACGCCTATGCGCACGCCCGTGAAGGAGCCGGGGCCGCGACCGCACACGATGCCCGTGAGGTCTTCCATCGAGAGGCCGGCGCGCGCCACCGCCTCCTCGCAGCAGGAGGCGAGCTCCACGTTCGAGCGCCTGCGGCAGGGGTGGTCGAGCGCCGCGAGAACCTCCACCTTGGTGCGCCCGGCGCCAGCGGGCCCGCTCTCGCCCGACAGGCGGCAGACCGCGCAGCACAGCATGTCCGTGGATGTGTCGACGGCCAGAAGCGTGGCCGTCCCGTCAGGACCCAACAGCCTCATTCGTTACCTCTCGGCGCCCTCGCCGGGCGCATCTGCTCCGGACCTCTCGCCGTGCGCATCGCCAAGTCGGGCGGCGAGCTGCTCGACCACGGCCGCGGAGCGCGGGTCGTGCGAGACGAGGCTCACGCAGCGCGGCGGCTCCTCGCCCTCCGCGGCCTCGTCGCCCATCCTGGCCACATGCACGTCCAGGCGCTCCTCGCCGAAGAGCCGCTCGTATGCCTCTCCCCACTCTATGAGGCAGACGCCGTCGCCGAGCACGTCGAAGATGCCCGTGTCCTCGAGCTCGTCGGCCCCGGTGAGGCGGTACAGGTCGAAGTGGAAGAGCGGCATGTCGCGGCCCTGGTAGGCCATCTGTATGTTGAACGTGGGGCTCGTGACCTCGTCGCGCACGCCCATCGCGCGCGCCACGCCCTTGGCGAGCTGCGTCTTGCCGGCGCCGAGGTCGCCCGTGAGCACGACCACGTCGCCGTCGGCCAGAAGGCGGCCGAGCTCGTAGCCGAGCCTGCGCATCGCGTCCACGCTGAGCACCTCGTAGGCGCCCTCTCCCAGCGAAACGATGCCGTCGGCCATCAGCGCGCCCCCTCGGAGGCGCCCTCGCCGGAGGCGGGATGCGCGGCCAGCCAGGCGCCGAGCATCCGCATGTCGTCCTCGAGCAGGGGCAGCCAGTCGGAGTGATAGATCGTCGCCGCCGGGTGGAAGGTGGGGATCACGGCAAAGTGGCCCGTCTCGTACACCTTGCCCCGCAGCTTGGTCACGCCCTGGTCCGTCCTGAGCACGAACTGCGTGGCGAAGTTCCCCAGGCACACGATCACGTCCGGCCAGATGCTGCGGATCTGCTCGCGCAGGAACGGCGAGCAGGCACGGATCTCCTCGGGCAGGGGGTTGCGGTTGTTGGGAGGCCGGCACTTGATGACGTTGGCTATGTAGACCTCCTCGCGCCTGATGCCGGCGAGGCCGAGCAGCGAGTCCAGGCGCTTGCCGGCGGCGCCCACGAAGGGCTCGCCCTGCAGGTCCTCGTTGCGGCCCGGCCCCTCGCCCACGAACATGACGCGGGCATGCGGGTCGCCGACGCCGAACACGAGGTTAGTGCGCGTCTGGCCGAGGGGGCAGAGCTGGCAGTCGCCCATAAGGGCGCGGATCTCCTCGAGGCTCACCTCGCGCGGCTTCTGGTGGTCGTGGCCCGGAATCTGCATGACGCCCATGGCAGCCTCCTAGACGTAGACCTTCTCGAGGCGCATGCCGAAGTCGCAGGCCACCTCGTAGCTGATGGTCCCGCGCATCTCGGCCATGTCGTCGAGGGTGATCTCGTCGTCCCCGTCGCGTCCGATGATGGTCACGACGTCGCCCGCGGAAACCGGGTGCGCGGGGTTCATCGAGCGCGCCGGGTTCACGTCCACCGCGAACATGCATGCGTCCATGCAGATGTTGCCCACCTGGCGGCAGCGCGTGCCGTCCACGAGCACCTCCATGCGGTTCGAGAGCTCGCGCGCGAGGCCGTCCGCGTATCCCACCGGGATGGTCGCGACCTGGATGTTGCGGCGCGGCACGCGATAGGTCATCCCGTAGCCCACGCCGGCGCCGATCTCGGGGTAGATGGCGCGCACCACGCGGGCGCGGACGCTCATGACGGGCTCGAGCTGGATGCGCGGGGCGGTGGCGTCGCAGGGATGCAGGCCATAGAGGCCCAGCCCCACGCGGCACATGCCCATATGCGTGTCGGGGCGAATCACGGTCGCCGGGGTGTTGTCGCAGTGCACGAGCCCGGTGTCGAAGCCCGCCTCGTGCAGGGCGGAGATGGCTTCGTCGAAGTGCTTGAGCTGCAGCTCGAAGTCCCAGTCCTCCACCATGTCGGCCGTGGCGAAGTGGGTGAAGGTGCCGGCGCACTCCAGGCCGCGATGGAAGTCGATCTGCTGGCGGAAGGCCACGACCTCGTCCCAGGGGACCCCGATGCGGTCCATGCCCGTCTCCACGGCCAGGTGGTAGCGGCCCACCTTGCCATGGGACGCCGCGCACTCGCCGTATGCGAGCGCGAACCGGGCGGTGAACACCGCCGGCATGATGTCGTGCTCCACGAGGGTCTCCACGCTCTCAACCGGCGGCTCGGAGAGGACGAGGATCGGATAGCCGATGCCCGCCTCGCGCAGCCTCACGCCCTCGCCCACCGTGGCGACGGCGAACTGCCCTGCGCCTGCCGCATGCATGATGGGCACGCAGCGCTCGGCGCCGTGCCCGTAGGCGTCGGCCTTCACCACGGCCATGAGCTCCACCCTGTCGCCCACGAGGTCCTTGAAGGCCCGCACGTTGCGCCTGAGGGCGCGCGTGTCTATCTCGACCCAGGACCACCTGGTGTCAGGGCATCTCTTCTGTGCCACCATATGCAACCCCTCCCAAGACGACGCCGCGCGCACGGCCAGCCATCCCGCTTGGCGCGGCTACCCCTCCAGGTCGTCCGGGAAGGCCGCCCTGTCCTCGACGGCATCGGCCGCCAACCCGACCGCATCGATTATATCGGTGGCCATGGCGCCGTTCGAGCCATAGCGCTGCGCGGCGATGGAGCCCGCGTAGCCGTGCACCTCGCAGGCCAGCGCGCAGAGCAGCGGGAGGTTGTCGCCCTCCTGCATGCGCGCGAGGTGCGCGCCCATGATGCCCGCGAGCGCGTCGCCCGAGCCCGCCGTGGCGAGCGCCGCCGGGCCCGGCTTGGGAAGCAGCGCCATGTCCACGCCCACGCAGGCCGTGGCGTTGCCCTTGGCCACCACGCAGAACTCGCTGCCGCCGTTGGCCCACACGATGCGCCGCGCGGCCTCCAAGGCCGAGGTGAGCGAGTCGGGCGGGGTGTCGGGAAGGCCCATGAGCCTGCCGAGCTCACGGCGATGCGGTGTGAGGATGAGCGGGGCGGGCCTGCGGATGAGCTCCGGGAAGTTGTCCAGGCGGTTCGAGGTGAGCCGCGCGAGGCAGTTGAGCGCGTCGGCGTCCATGACGAGCGGGGCCTTCGAGCCTATGAGCTTCGAGCACACGGCCACGGTGCCGGCAGTCACCCTCATGCCGGGGCCTGCCACGCAGGCGCCCGAGCGCTCGGCGAGCTTCACCAGCACGGGCGCCGCCTCGGCATCGAACGTGCCGTCCTTCGTGGCGGCGACGCCCACCACGGGGATCTCCACCATGTGGGCCTGCACCTGCGGCACGATGGTCGCGGGCACCGCGAGCGTGACGTAGCCGGCGCCGGCGCGCGCGGCGGCGAGCGCAGCCATCATCGGGGCGCCGACGTAGCGGGCGGAGCCGCCCACCACGAGGACCGAGCCGCGCGAGAACTTGTCCTGCGCGCACGAGGGCGGGCGGATGACGTCCACGTAGTCGGCCGCCTCCGTGCGCCAGGCGACCGGGTCGGCCTCGAGCACGAGCCGCTCCGTCTGCTCCGCCAAAGGCGCGACCACGATCACGCCGCACATGTCGCGTCCGGCGTCCGCGATGAGGCCAGGCTTGAGCGCGATCATGGTGCAGGTGACGTCCGCCTCCACGCATTGGCCGGGCGCCATGCCCGTCTGGGCGGAGAGGCCGGAGGGCACGTCCACCGCCACGACGCGCGTGCCCGAGCCGTTCACGACGTCGATCCAGATGTCGAACGGGGCCGTGGGCTTGCCGTGGAAGCCGGTGCCGAGCATCGCGTCCAGGATGACGTCCGCCTCGGAGGCGAGCTTCTCGAGCTGGTTGCGCGGCGGCCCCACGACCACGGGGACGCCAGCGTCGATGGCGCTTCTGGCCACGACCGGCGCGAGGTCGCCCTTGAGGTCGCTCGGGGCGAGCGGCGAGACCACCCTCACCTTGAGGCCAGCCTTGAGCATCTCCTCCGCGGCGACCCAACCGTCGCCGCCGTTGTTGCCGAAGCCCACAAGCACGAGGACGTTCGCCACGTCGCCCAGCTGCACCACCTCATGCGCCGCGGAGGTGCCTGCCCGGCGCATGAGCTCCATCAGGCTCACGCCCTCTCGCTTGAGCCCCTGCTCGACCCTGCGGACGTCCTCGACGTTGAGAACCGGTTGCATTCGCGTCACTCCTCTGGGGCGTCATCCGACCCGCGTTCTGGTTGCGCCCCTAGCTTATCCAACATGGCGGAGTCCATCCCGTCGAGCTCGTCGATGAGAGCGCGGGCCGAGCGGAACTCCTCGTCGAGCTCGCGTCGCCGGTCGGGCGCCTCCTCCTTCTTCGGGCGGACGTCCTCCGTTATGGCGACGGCATTGGCAACGGCCACCTCGTGGGTGAAGGAGAGCGAGAGCGCGATGGAGAGCACCTGCCTCTCCTCGGCGATCTGCCTCACGCGACCCGTGAGCACCGCCACCGGGCGGCCCTTGTCGTCGTGGGCAACCGAGACGTCGCGCAGGCCGACGCCGCCGGAGAACCCCGTGCCCAGCGCCTTGAGCACGGCCTCGCGAGCCGCGAAACGGGCTGCGTAGTGCTCGGCGGGCCTGGCGCAGCCGTCGCAGTAGGCGCGCTCGTCGTCGGTGAAGACGCGCCGGCAGAACGCCGGCGTGCGCGACATCGCCCGCTCCATGCGGGCGATGTCCACGATGTCCACGCCGACGCCTGCCAGCGCCATGCCCTCTACTCCACCGTCACGGACTTGGCCAGGTTGCGCGGCTTGTCCACGTCGCGGCCGCGATCCACGGCCACGAAGCGGGCCAGCAGCTGCAGGTGCACGGCCGCCGGGATCGCGTTGAACATGGGCTCGGTCATGCGGGGGATCCACAGCACGTAATCGCTCTGCGCGGCGATGTCCTCGTCGTCATCGGTCGCGACGGAGATGACGCAGGCGCCGCGGGCCTTGACCTCCTGGATGTTGGAGAGCATCTTGGCGCGCGTGTCGTCGTCGGGCACCACGGCCACGATCGGGTAGCCGTCCTCGACCATGCTGATGGAGCCGTGCTTCATCTCGCCTGCCGGGTAGGCCTCGGCGTGCAGGTAGCTGAGCTCCTTGATCTTGAGCGCGCCCTCGCGGGCCGAGGTGGCGTTGACGCCGCGGCCCAGGTAGAGCGACGAGACGCGGCCCTGGAACGCACGGGCGGCGTTGCGGTCCTGCCAGCTGCGCTCGAGCACCGTGCGGGCGGCCTCAGGGGCCTCGAGCAGCGCGTCGTACTTCTCCTTCACCTCGTCGAGGCCCATGTTGCCGTTCTTGTGGGCGAGGTAGAGCGCGAACAGGAACGAGGCCACCATCTGCGAGGTGTAGGCCTTGGTGGAGGCCACGCAGATCTCGGGGCCGGCCTGCACGTAGATGGTGCCGTCCGACTCGCGCGCGGCGGTGCAGCCGATGACGTTGCAGATGGAGAACACGCGGCAGCCCATGGCCTTCATGCGGCGGGCGGCGGCCAGGGTGTCGGCCGTCTCGCCGGACTGCGTGATCACGACGCAGAGCGTGTGTTCGGTGATGAGCACGCTCGAGTAGGAGAACTCGCTCGCGATCTCCACCGACACCGGGATCTTGGCCCAGCGCTCGATGGCCTCTTTCGCGACGAGGCCCACGTGCCAGGACGTGCCGCACGCGATGATGTAGATGCGGTCGATCGCCGCGACCTCCTCGTCGGTCATGTTGAGCTCGTCGAGGACGATGCCGTCGTCGCCGAGGCGGTTCGCGAGCAGGCGCGTCATGGCGTCGGGCTGCTCGGCGACCTCCTTGCTCATGAAGTCGGGGTAGCCGCCGCGCTTGGCCTCCGACGCGCTCCAGCTCACGTCGATGGTCTGCGGGTTGGGCACATGGCGGCCGTCCGCGCCGATCACATAGATGCCGCCGTCCGGCGTGAGGCGCGCGAGCTGCCCGTCCTCGAGCTGGGTGATGTGGCGCGACTTGCCGATGATGGCGGTGATGTCGGAGGCGCAGTAGGCGCCCGTCTCGTCGGAGGTGATCACGAGCGGCGAGTTCTTGCGGGCGCACACGAGCACGCCCGGCTGCTCGGTGCAGATGACGCCGAGCGCCCACGAGCCCTGGAGCCTGGTGGTGGCGATGCGCACGGCCTCGAGCAGGTCGCCCTTGGCCGGCCCCTGCATGGACTCCTCCACCAGGTGCACGATGATCTCGGAGTCGGTGTCGCTCACGAGCTCGTGGCCGTTTGCCAGGAGCTCCTCGCGTAGCTCGCGGAAGTTCTCGATGATGCCGTTGTGCACGAGGGAGATGGTTCCCGAGCAGTCGCGGTGCGGGTGGGCGTTGCGGTCGGACGGCGCGCCGTGCGTGGCCCAGCGGGTGTGCGCAATGCCGCAGGTGCCCACCAGGTTGGCCTGGGCGCAGCGCTCAACGAGGGTGGCGACGCGGCCGGCGCACTTCACGCCGTGCAGCCCGCCGTCGGGGCTCAGGATGTCGACCCCAGCGGAGTCATAGCCGCGGTACTCGAGGGTCTGCAGGCCCTCGAGCAGGAACGGCGACGCCTGGTTGGTGCCCGTATAGCCAACGATTCCACACATGAGTGAACCTCCTTGCGAACCTAGCGAAACGAATCCAAGTGCTGGCAGCTCACGTTCATAGCGTCATCAGCCGATTCCAATTATGCACGCGCGACTGATTTGTTATGCATTGTATCATCCGACTTTGGAAGCCCTCGGACTCCACACTATCAGCGCATAAGACGCAACCTACGACTCCGCATCCTCCTCACGATAGGGGGCGAGCGCCTCCGCCACCACGGACGTCGCCTTGCGGCAGAGCTCCTCGTCGGGGGCCTCGGCGAGGATGCGCACAAGCGGCTCGGTGCCGCTCGGGCGCACGAGCACGCGGCCGTTACCTGCGAGCAGGGCCTCGGCGCGCTTGGTGGCCTCGGCGAGCTCCGGGGCGGCCATGGCGGCCTCGCGGTCCTTCACCCGCACGTTCTCCAGCCGCTGCGGATACAGCGTGACGGGGCGGGCCAGCGTGGCCAGCGACTCGCGCTCGGCGCGCACCGCCTCCATGACGCGAAGGCTCGTCATGATGCCGTCGCCCGTGGTCTCCAGGTCGCCGAAGATGATGTGACCGGACTGCTCGCCGCCCAGGCTGTAGCCGTGCTCGCGCATGCACGCATACACGAACCTGTCGCCAACCTGGGTCGTCTCGTAGCGCAGCCCCGCCTCGTCGAACGCGCGGAAGAGCCCGTAGTTGCTCATGACGGTGGGCACCACCGTGTCCTCGGAGAGCCTGCCGTACTTCGAGAGATACGTGCCGCACACGTACATGATCAGGTCGCCGTCCACCACGTGGCCGTTCTCGTCCACCGCGATGCAGCGGTCGGCGTCGCCGTCGTAGGCGAAGCCCACGTCCAGGTTGTTGCGCACCACGTAGTGCTGCAGGCCCTGGATGTGCGTGGAACCGCAGTCCACGTTGATGTTGAGACCCGTCGGCGCGTTGTTGATCACGTACACGTCGGCGCCGAGCGCGTCGAACACGGGCTTGGCCACGCTCGACGCGGCGCCGTTGGCGCAGTCCAGGCCCACGCGCACGCCCTGCAGCGAGAAGTTGGCGCTTGCGATGAGATGCGCGATGTAGCGGTTGCGCCCCTGCATGTAGTCGAACGTGCAGCCGATGCTCTCGCCCGTGGCGAGCGGCACCTCCACCTTGCCGTCGATGAAGTCCTCGATCTGCAGCAAGACGTCCTCGTCCATCTTGGCGCCGCCCGAGTCGACGAGCTTGATGCCGTTGTCGGTGTAGGGGTTGTGCGAGGCAGACACCATGATGCCGCAGTCGAACTGGCCGTCGACGACCTCGTAGCACACACCCGGCGTGGGGATCACGTGCAGCAGGTACGCGTCCGCCCCGCTCGCGACAAGGCCTGCGACGAGCGCGGACTCGAACATGTAGCTCGAGCGGCGCGTGTCCTTGCCGAGCACCACGCGGGCCTTGCGACCCTCGCGGGCACCGTAGTACCAGCCCACGAACCTGCCGATCTTGAAGGCATGCTCGACGTTGAGGCCTTCGTTAGCGCGTCCGCGGAAGCCGTCCGTGCCGAAGTACTTCATCCGCTCGGTCCTCTCTACTTTTGAGCTGCGTTCTCCGCGCGCATAAGCCGAATGCTTGAACGGATTCTAGCAGCACGCGCATGGAGGCCTTGCGCAGAAGCGGGAAGCGTCATGGCAGCCGACCGTGCCCGAGCAGCCATTCACGGAACCCATCGGCGGCGACGCCCGTCGGAGCAACTCGACTTCCAGCACGCGAATCTCGGTTTCCCGCTTCCCAAACTCGTTATCCCGCTTCCCAAGATCGAAAAGCGAGTTTTGCAAGCGGGAACGCTTGCGAAACTCGCTTTTCGCCGTGACAAACTCGAAAAGGGGTCAGAAAACGCCGCTTTCGTTCCCCAATCTCAACTTTGCGCACGCGAAACTCGGGAAACGAACGCGCACACGGCGATGCGACGCC
>CADBMC010000026.1 GCA_902795635.1 uncultured Coriobacteriaceae bacterium
GTATCAGGAGCGGCATACGGTGTCCCGTCTCGTGGGCGCGCCTCCGGGATACGTGGGGTACGACGAGGGCGGCCAGCTCACCGAGGCCGTGCGCAGGCGTCCCTACAGCGTCGTGCTGCTGGACGAGATGGAGAAGGCCCATCCGGACGTCTTCAACATCCTGCTGCAGGTGCTCGATGACGGCCGGCTCACCGACGGCCAGGGCCGCGTGGTGAGCTTCAAGAACACGATCATCATCATGACCTCGAACGTGGGCAGCCAGTTCATAGCCGCCGCCGGCGCGTCCGAGGACCCCGACGAGGTGCAGCGCCAGGTGAACGACGCCCTGCGCGCCACCTTCAAGCCGGAGTTCCTGAACCGCATCGACGACGTGGTGGTGTTCCACCCGTTGGGGCTCGAGGACATCGAGAAGATCGTGGACATCCAGCTGGCCGACGTCCGCAAGCGCCTGGACCGCGAGCGCATCTCGCTCGAGCTCACGCCTGCCGCGCTCGAGTCGCTCTCGCTCGACGGGCTCGACCCGGTGTATGGCGCGCGTCCGCTCAAGAGGCTCATCCAGAACCAGGTTGTGGACAACGTCGCGAACCTGATCATCGACGGGCGGCTCGCCGAGGGCGACACCGTGAAGGTGGACGTGGACGGCAACAACCGCTTCTTCGCCGTGCGCGACGAGGAGGCGAGCGAGCGCAGCCGCCAGCGCGCAGCCGAGCAGGTGGCGGCCGAGGGTCACTCGTATGGGAGCGGCGGCGACGCCGGCGGCGCCGTGGAGCCGGACTCAGTGGAGTAGCCCGGGCATTGGCGCAGGGGAGCCGTAGCAGTCCGCAGGGCCGCGCGAAATGAGGGGCAGGGTTCCGGGAGCATCCGGGGCCCTGCCCTTCTCGCGTCTTGGCGAGGCCGCGCCGCCCGTTGCCCTGAGGCCGCGGGCCTCATGAACGTCGGGGATAATGGGGAGCCGTAGGGCGGCGTCCGTGCCGGACCGCGCCCCAAGGCTGCGGCCCCGGCACCCCTCGTGCGAGCACGAGCCGTCGCCCGCATGGCCCGAGCCCAGGAGGCGCATCTCGCATGATGACGACGTCGGCGTTCGAGATCCTCGGCCCCATCATGGTGGGGCCCTCGTCCTCGCACACGGCGGGCGCGCTGAGGATAGCCCTCGTCGCGCGCTCGCTGGGCCCCGCGCCTCTCGCGCGCGTCCGCTTCACGCTCTACAACTCGTTCGCGCGCACCTACCACGGCCACGGCACGGACCGGGCGCTCGTGGCGGGCGTCATCGGGCTCGCGCCCGACGACGTTCGCGTGCGCGACTCGTTCGAGATGGCGCGCGAGCAGGGGCTCGACTTCTCCTTCGAGACGTCCGACGAGGGGACGGGGCTCCATCCCAACACCGTGACCATCGCCATGGAGGGCGTCGACGGCACCGCCATGTCCGTCACCGGCGAGTCGCTCGGCGGCGGGCGCATCCGCATCAGCTCCGTCGACGGCATCCCCGTGGAGCTTACGGGGGACTATCCCACGCTGCTCGTCGCGCATCGCGACCGGCCCGGCGTGCTGGCCGCGCTCACGAGCGGGCTCTCCGCCGCGGGCGTCAACATCGCCACCATGCGCACCTTCCGCGAGAGCCGCGGCGGCCGCGCCTACACCGTGTTCGAGCTGGATGAGGGCGTGGGCGACGAGCTCCTGGGCTACCTGCGCCTCGCGCCTGGCATCGCGCTGGCGAACCTCGTGGACATCCCCGGCTCCGCCACCGTGGCGCCCGACGGCACGATATGCGACGGCTTCGACACGGGCGCACAGCTCCTGGCCCTCTGCGAGGCGAGCGGCCTCACGATCGGCCAGACCATGCGCCGCCGCGAGCAGGAGCTCTCGCCCGAGGCCGACGTGGACGCGGCCATGGCGCAGGTGCTCGAGGCCATGCGCGAGGAGACGGCCGACGCGATACGGGACCCAAAGCCGTCGCTCGGCGGCCTCATCGGCGGGCAGGCGAGGGCCGTGGCAGAGGGGGCGCCTCGGCTCGCGGGCGCGCTCATGGGCGAGACGCTCACCAGGGCGGTTGCCGCTGCGATGGCCGTCATCGAGCGCTCCGCCACCATGGGCGTCATCGTGGCCGCCCCCACCGCGGGCTCCGCGGGCGTCGTGCCCGGCTCCGTGCTCGCCGTGGCCGACGCCGTGGGCGCGGACGACGAGCGCATCGCCTTCGCGCTCTGGAACGCCTGCGCCGTCGGGGCGATCGTCGCGCGGTGCGCCTCGGTCTCCGGGGCCGAGGGCGGCTGCCAGGCCGAGGTGGGGACCGCAGCCGCGATGGCGGCGTCGGCCGTCGCCGAGCTCATGGGCGCCGACCCCGCGACCTGCCTCTCGGCGGCCTCGACGGCCATCTCCAACCTGCTCGGGCTCGTGTGCGACCCCGTGCGCGGCCTGGTCGAGCACCCCTGCCAGGACCGCAACGCCATCGGCGTCGCCGACGCCGTGAGCGCGGCGCAGCTCGCCCTCTCCGGCGTGCTCGACCCGCTGCCCTTCGACGAGGTGGTGGGAGCCATGCGGTCCGTGGGCCTCTCGATTCCCGCGACGCTGCGCGAGACGGCGCTCGGAGGGCTCGCGGCCGCACCCTCCGCCTGCGGCGCCTGCAGCCGCTGCGAGGGGCGGTAGCCCCTCGCAGCGGCTACTCGAACTGGGACTCGTACAGCTGGGCGTAGAAGCCGCGCCGTGCGAGGAGCTCCTCGTGGGTGCCCTGCTCCACGATGTCGCCGTCGCGAAGCACCAGGATCTCGTCGGCGTTCTTGATGGTCGAGAGCCGGTGGGCTATGACGAAGCTGGTGCGGCCCGCCATGAGCTTGTCCATGGCGCGCTGGATGCGCCACTCGGTGCGGGTGTCCACGTTGGAGGTGGCCTCGTCCAGGATCAGGATGGGGCGGTCGGCGAGCACGG
Source organism: uncultured Coriobacteriaceae bacterium (assembly GCA_902795635.1). Lineage (GTDB taxonomy): Bacteria > Actinomycetota > Coriobacteriia > Coriobacteriales > Atopobiaceae > CADBMC01. The sequence continues at coordinate 2,920 of CADBMC010000026.1, forward strand.
CGCGCGCGATGGTGAGCAGCTGCCGCTGCCCTTGGCTTATGTTGGTGGCGCCCTCGTCCAGCTCGAAGCCGTAGCCGCCGGGAAGCGTCTTTATGAAGTGCTCGCAGTGCGCGTAGCGCGCGGCGGCCTCCACCTCCTCGTCGGTGGCGTCCAGCCGGCCGAAGCGGATGTTCTCGCGGATGCTCCCCTTGAAGAGCCATGCGTCCTGCAGCACCATGGCGAAGTTCTGCCGCAGGTCGGCCCGCGCCACGTCGCGCACGTCGTGGCCGTCGATGGCGAGCGAGCCCTCGTCCACGTCGTAGAAGCGCAGCAGCAGCTTCATGAGGGTCGTCTTGCCGGCGCCGGTGGGCCCCACGATGGCCACGGTGCGGCCGGGCTCCGCCTCCGCGGAGAAGTCGTGGATGATCATCTGGCCCGGCAGATAGCCGAAGGAAACATGGTCGAAGTCCACGGTGCCCGCGGCATGGCCGATGCGCTCCGCGGGCTCGCCCGTGGCGGGGTCGAGGGCGGCCGTCTCCTGCTCCTCGGGGGCGTCCAGGAACTCGAAGACGCGCTCGGCGCAGGCCGCCATCTGTTGCAGCACGTTGGACACGGTGGCGAGCTGCGTGATGGGCTGGGTGAAGTTCTTCACGTACTGGATGAAGGCCTGGATGTCTCCCGGCTGGATGGCGCCCGTCACCGCAAGGCCCGCGCCCACGACCACGACGCCCACGTAGCCCATGTTGCCCACGAGGTTCATGAGCGGCTGCATGAGGCCGGAGAGGAACTGGCTCTTCCACGCGCTCTCGTAGAGATCGTCGTTCTCCCTCTCGAAGCGCTCCACGGCGCGCTCGCCGCGGTTGAAGGCCTGGATCACCACCTGGCCCGAGAAGTCCTCCTCCACGCGCCCGTTCACCGCTCCGAGCTGCTTCTGCTGCAGGCGGAAGTAGCGCTGCGACCGGCGGATGAGCACGCCCAGGATGAGCGCCGAGACGGGAAGGGTCACGAAGGTCACGCCCGCGAGCGGCACCGAGATGGAGAGCATCATGACGGCTACGCCCACCACCTGCGTGATGGAGGTGACGAGCTGGATGAGGCCCTGGTTGAGCGTCTGGCTCAGGGTGTCCACGTCGTTGGTCATGCGGGAGAGAACGTCGCCCTTCGAGATGGCCTTGCCGTCGAAGTAGGAGAGCGGCACCTTCGAGATCTTGTCGGCGATCTGGCCACGCATGCGGTACACGACCTTCTGCGTGACGCCCGTCATGATCCAGCTCTGGATGCCAGTCGCCGCGGCGCTTGCCAGGTAGATGACGAGCAGCGTCGCAAGTATGCGCCAGATGAGGGCGAAGTCGATGCCGCCCGTGCCGGCGGCCGCCTCCTGCGCCCCGCGTATGACCTCGGTGGTCGCGTTGCCCAGGACCTTGGGGCCCACCACCGAGAACACCACCGATGCCATGGCCAGCACCACCGCGGCCACGAGTCCCACGCGATACGGCCCCATGTAGCGCAGGAGCTTGAGCGTGGTGCCCTTGAAGTCCTTGGCCTTCTCGCCGGCGGCCATGCGGCCTCCCGGGCCGCGCTGCCCCGTGGCCTTCCTGGGCTGTTGCGTCCCCTCTGCCATTCCTACTCCACCTCCCCAAGGCCGAGCTCCTCGTCGCTGAGCTGGCTCTTCGCGATCTCCAGATACTCGGGGCAGCTGTGCAGGAGCTCCTCGTGCGTCCCCCGTCCCACGACGCGGCCCTCGTCGAGCACGATGATCTGGTCGGCTCCCATGACGGTGGCGATGCGCTGCGCCACCACGAGCACTGCCGTCCCGGCCTTCTCGCGCGCGAGCGCCTGGCGCAGGCGGGCGTCCGTGGCGTAGTCGAGCGCAGAGAAGGAATCGTCCAGCACGAGGACCTCGGGGCGCAGGGCACGCGCGCGGGCTATGGACAGGCGCTGGCGCTGGCCGCCCGAGACGTTCGTGCCTCCCTGAGCGATCGTGGCCTCGAGGCCGTCCTCCTTATGCCCCACGAGCTCAGATGCCTGGGCAACGTCGATGGCGTGGAGCAGGTCGTCCTCGCTGGCCTCGTCCGTGCCGAAGGCGACGTTGGAGGCGATGGTGCCCGAGAAGAGGAAGCCCTGCTGGGGCACGTAGCCCACGCGCGAGCGCAGGTCGGAGAGGGACATCGTGCGGATGTCCACGCCATCGAGCGCGATCGCGCCTGCCGTGGGGTCGTAGAGGCGGGGGACCAGCTGCACGAGCGTCGACTTGCCCGAGCCCGTGGAGCCGACGATGGCCGTGACCTTGCCGGGAGCGGTCGCAAGGCTCACGTCGCTCACCACGTCGCCCTCGGCGTCCGGATAGCGGAAGCTCACATGGTCGAAGGCCAAACGGCCGCGCGGGGCGTCGGGGGCGGGCGAGACGGGGCTCTCGGGCTCCGCCACCGCGGGCGTCACCTCGAGGACCTCCTGCACGCGCCCGACGGACACCTCGGCGCGCGGAAGGATGACCGCCACCATCGAGAGGATGAGGAAGCTCATCACGATCATCATGGCGTAGCTGATGAAGGCCATCATGTCGCCTGCCTGCATGGCGCCCTCGGCGACCCCGTGCGAGCCGAACCACACGATGGCGATGGTGGCCACGTTCATCACGAGCATCATGAGCGGCATCATGAGCGTCATCGCGCGGTTCACGAAGAGCTGCGCGTCGCGAAGGTCGCCGGACGCCTCGCCGAAGCGCTCGAGCTCATGACCCTGCCGTCCGAAGGCGCGGATGGTCATGATGCCGTCGAGCATCTCGCGTGCGAGCAGGTTCACGCGGTCCACCAGCGACTGCATGACCTTGAAGCGCGGCATGGTGAGGCCGAAGAGCACCACCACGATGCCGAGCACGGCGAGAAGCGACGCGCCCACGATCCAGGCGAGCCCGCCGCCCATGCTCACGACCTGCACGACGGCGACCACGCCCATGACCGGTGCGAACATTACCATGCGAAGCATGATCACGACCATGTTCTGGATCTGCTGCACGTCGTTGGTGCAGCGCGTGATGAGCGACGACTGCGAGAAGCGGTTCACCTCCGCAGGCGAGAAGGACATCACCTTGGCGAAGACCTCGCGGCGCAGGTCGCGCGAGACGGCGGCCGCCACGCGCGACGCGATGAGCCCCGAGAGCACGGCCGCGGCGAGCGAGCCGGCGCAGAAGCCGAACATGACGAGGGCCATGTGCCCTAGGTAGGAGGCGTTGCCTGCCTCGGAGCCCACCACGCCCACGTTCACGATGTCGGACATGTAGCGCGGAAGCGACAGCTCGCAGAGCGCCTGCACGACCAGGAGCGCGAACACGGCGAGGACCTCGCCCACGTGCCCGCGGAGGAGCCTAGCGAGCCTCATCGGCACCACCTTCTCCCATGGGGCACCCGGCATCGTGCTGGCGTGCCGGCATGACCTGCGCCAGGCGGCCGATGAGGCGCACGAGCTCGCGTGCGTCCTCCTCGCCCAACTCGCGCAGGACCTTCGCGATGTACTCGTTGACCTTCTCGAAGCGACGTTCGACCTCCGTCTCGCCCTCGTCGGTGAGCCGGACGGTCACGCTGCGCCGGTCGTTGGGGCTCGGCTGGCGAGCGACGAGGCCCCTTCCCTCGAGCTGGTCGATCGTCTTCGTGATGCGTGCCGTCGACACCTGGCACGCCCGTGCCAGCGCCGTGGGCGTCATGCCCGCGGGGTTGTGATGGAGCATGTGCAGCGCGTTCATCTCGCCGCGCATCTCGATGTCCTTCGGGCGACGCTCATGGCCGCGGGCCGTCTGAAGCGCTCGCCCGGAGGCCATGAGCTCCCTTGCCAGCTCGGACCAGTCGGTCTCGTCTTCTGCTGCCATGTCGTTCTCCTCTCGACGTTTGAAATTAATGACGTTAAACGATTCGAGATGATACTCCATAGGGAGAGATGCCTAACGGCATTAGCAAGAAGTTGGATGCACACAGCCTCTTCACTACTTGATGGGGTTGGCAACCTCGCGCGAGCAGGCGCTGAGCTGGGTTCCTGCTTCGACTCCGCATGGCCGCCTTGGTGCCGCCGCCCGGAAGGGGTGCGCCCCGGCGACGGGGCCGCTCCAAGCGCCGACGCGGTCCTTGCTACTATCATGATCGGAACTTTCTCGTTGGGAGGCTCGCATGAGGTGCCCCTACTGCGGACACGAGAACGAATCCTTCCGGCGCTACTGCGCCGAGTGCGGCGCCCTTCTGCCGAAGGAGGGCGAGGAGGCGCCGGACGGCCTTGCGGGCACGGACGTCGCCGGCTTCGACGATCCCGATGCCACGCAGGTCGTCCCAAGGGATGCCGCCGGTGGCGCGGACGGCCTCCGCGGCCAGGACGGCGCCGCGGGCCACGATGCGGACGAGACCGTCCTCAAGCCGCTGCCCGTCCATTCGACAATGCGCGGTGCCGACGCGCGGTGGGCCGAGGCCAAGGCGGAGGCGAACGTCCATGCCGCCGCGGAGGACATACGCGCACGCGGCAGGCAAGGCGGCCAGGACGCCCCGGACGATGACGAGCGCGACGGAAGGCGTTGGGTCCCTCTGGCCATAGGCGTGACGATGGGCATCGTCGCCGTGATCTTCCTTCTGCTGGCGGTGGGGATGTGCTCGTCCGGGCCGACCACGAGCAACGTGGCCACGACGCTCGACGCCGAGACGGAGGCTGCGCAGACGGAAGCCGCCACGACGGAGGCCGCGACCACCGAGACTGCCCAGGTGAGCGTGCGAGGCTCGCTCGGCGAGTACTCGTGGGACGAGCTCGGCCAGATAGCGGACCTCATCGCCGCCGCCCCCACTCGTGACGAGGCGGTCTCGATAGCAGAGGAATACCACCTGCTCAACGAGGACGGCAGCTGCACGGGCGACACGAAGCAGGTCACGCTTGCCGACGGCACGCAGGCGAGCTTCGCCGTGGCCGACGTCTACCACGACGACGTGGCGGACGGCTCGAGCGCCTCGGGCAAGGCGGGCATCACCTTCATCGCCACGACCTGCCCCGCCGCCCATGCCATGAGCGACGAGAACACGAACGGGGGAGGCTGGGAGGCATCCGGCCTGCGCGCCTGGCTCAACTCGGACGACGGGATGCTGGGCGACCTGCCCGAGGACCTCCGCGCGCAGGTCGTGCCCGTCTCCAAGCTCACGAACAACGCGGGCAACACGCTGAGCACCTCGGACGTCACGGCCACCACGGACTACCTGTGGGTCCCCTCGGTGAAGGAGGTCGTGGGCGACGTGGACTGGCTGTGGTCCTCCGACGCGGACAACTCCTCGGCCTACAACGCCGTCATGAACGCAGAAGGCGAGCAGTACCTCTGCTTCCAGGGGCTCGGGCTCTCGAACGCGGGCGACAACGATTCCCTGCAGCTTACGTCCGCCTCGGGCGATGCGTGCTCCTGGTGGCTCAGGTCCTCCTCCGCCAGCGTGTCGGACCACCTCCGCTACGTGGACGAGGACGGGGACGCCTCGCGGTTCGGCGACGCCACCGACGAGCACGGCGTTGCGTTCGGGTTCTGCCTGTAGGGCTACGGAGGTATCCGCGATGGGAGACGAGAAGGAAGCAAAGCGCACGGCGCACGTCGAGGCCGATGGCGAACGCGCATCCCAGCGCCAGCCGCCGCGGCATGCCCAGCGCCAGCCGGCACGGCAGCAGGTTCCCGACGCCGAGCGGGCGTTCGTGCGCGCGGAGAACGAGGACGACGACGGCTACGATCCCTACTCGGACCGTCCGGCCAAGGCGGAGCCGCTCTTCGAGCGCGACCCGTGGGACTAGGCGCCTGCGGACGAGGAGCTAGAAGATCATCCCGAACAGGCGCCAGATGAGATAGGCCGCGAGTCCGAGGATCGCGACGACCACGACGAGCGAGATGACGGACCTGATGCGCCGCGAGCGCTCCTTGCCGGTGAATATGTCGCGCCTGCCCTTGGGAACCTCGAGGTACTGGCCGTACTTCAGGTCCTGCTTGGCCTTCGAGAGGCTCTGCTGGGTGCGGCGGTAGTCGATGCTCGCGATCGGGTTGAACGACGCGTTGGCGTAGGACGAGTCGTGGGTGTAGCTCGTCTGGGCCTCGGCGTCGTCCTCGGCGAGGTCGTTCACCGGAGGCATGGTGTGCCGCGGGGCGGACGGCCGCTGATAGGGCGCCTGCGTCCGGCCGCGCGGGGTGGGACGAGGCGGCACGTCCCGCACGTAGGAGGCGTCGAAGGAGTCCTCGTCCTTCAGGGCGTCGTCCGTGTCGGGGGCGTCCTCGTCGTAGGGGGAAGCGGGGACCTCGTCATCCCCATGAGCCATGTGGGCGCCCATGTGGGAGCTCGTGTCCGTGTCTCCTGCCATGACCAACCTCCTGATATGGTCCTCGGCCCTGCCGGGGCCAATCTTTCCCAGCTAAAGGATAGACCATCGCCCTCATGCCCGCCTAATGCCGGCCCGGGGCTGCGGCACGCCGTCACCTGGAAGCATCTAATACATTGATGCTTAGATTTACTAAGCGAAAAAGACTGAGAATATTTCAGTTGTCGGAATAAAGCTGACGCCGACGGGAACATCTACTAGCGGACAACAAGAGGCGCCGCACGGCGCCGCACATGGTAAGGAGTGGTGCGTTATGGCAAGCATTCTTCCGTATGGGTTCGGCAGGAACCTCACCCGTTGGCCCTTCGACGACTTCTTCGAGCCGCTTTCCACGGTAGCCGAGTCCGATGCGTTCGCGATGGACGTCGAGGATGCGGGCGACTCCTATGTGGTCACCGCCGAGCTTCCGGGCGTGACGCGCGACCAGATCGACGTCGAGCTGAACGAGGGCAGGCTGTCGATCGCGGTCGACAAGAAGGAGTCCCAGGAGACGAAGGACAAGAACTACCTGCACAAGGAGACCGGCGAGTGGAAGGCCACGCGTGGCGTCTACCTGAAGGACGCGGCCACGAGCGGGCTGTCGGCCAAGCTGGACGGCGGCGTGCTCACGGTGAACGTCCCGAAGCAGCAGGAGAAGGCCAACGTCACGAAGGTCGTCATCGACTAGCTTCCGGGTCTTCGGGCAGCATCATGAGAGGCATCCCGTGAGGGGTGCGCAAGGGCGGGGAGTCGCGCAGGCGGCGCCCCGCCCTTCTCATGCCAAAGGCCCGCCCCGTGACCGCGCGTCGGTCGTTCTGGCACGCCGCATGGCAGCGTTCGGCGCCCAAGCGCCCGTGTCTACCAGACGCTCACGGGCGCGTCCTGCGCGGCGGCCATGATCGTGAGATGCCCGTCGGGCGTGCGGGCCTCCGTGAACGTCGAGTTCGTCGGCTCTGCTCCCACGGCGGCGGCCAGCGCGCGCACGCAGACGCTCGGGCGGTTGTTCTTCTGCGAGAGGTGCATGGCAACGACGACCTCGGTGTCCTCGGTGACGAGGCCGGGAAGGGCCTCGGCGGCCTGGGCGTTGGAGAGATGTCCGGTCTCGCTCGCGACGCGCCGCTTGAGGTAGGCGGGATAGGGGCCCGTGGCGAGCATCCGCTCGTCGTGGTTGGACTCGAGTGCGATGATGCGGGCGCCGCGCAGGAGCTCCCGGGCGGGCCTCGTCACGATGCCGGTGTCGGTGCAGATGGCTATGGCGTCGCCGTCGCACTCGAAGCGAGCGCCGATGGGGTCGGCCACGTCGTGCGAGGTGGGGAAGGTGCGCACGAGCATCCCGGCCACCTCCACCTCGTCCCCGGGCGAGACGAGCTCGAAGTCGTGCTCGGAGAGGTAGGAGCGGGCGCCCACGGTGCCCGCGGTGGCTATGAGGCGCCCGTCGAAGTGGTTGCAGAACACGGACACCCCCGCCACGTGGTCCGAGTGCTCGTGGGTGAGGAGCAGGGCGGCCACAGAGCCCATATCGAGGCCGAGCTCGCCGGCGCGCTGCATGAGCGAGCGGCGCGATATGCCGCAGTCCACGAGCACCGAGCCCTCGGGGCCCTCCACGACGCAGGCGTTGCCCTTCGAGCCGCTCGCGAGCACATGCAGATGGAGCCTGGGGACCATGGGACCTCCTCCCGGCGGCGTCCTCATGGCGCACGCCTGCCCTAAACTAGGACAGACGCGGCCCCGACGCCAGACGCAAGGAGATATGGCCTGCGCCAAGCATGGGCGAACAGGATGGCCCCGCCGCCTCGGACGGAAGGATGGTGCACACGATGCCGAGCGTTTCCAGTCGATATGCGTCCGAAGCCCCCGGGTTCGAGCGGCCCTCCTCGCTACAAGGGCAGGACCTGCTCGCCCCCGTCGTCCTCATGGTGTCCGGCGGCGCGGACTCCACGGCCATGCTGCTGCTGGCGGCCACCTCGCAGCTCGACATCCAAGACGGCCGCGGCGAGGCCCGCATCGCCCGCGAGCGCCTGCACGTGCTTCACGTGAACCATCAGCTCCGGGGCATCGACGCGGAGGAGGACGAGGAGTTCGTCCGAGCGATGGCCGAGCGCTTCGGGATCCCCTGCACCATCGAGCGCGTGGACGTGGCCGAGCTCGCGCGTGAGCGCTTCGGGGGCAACGTGGAGAACGCCGGCCGCGAGGTGCGCTATGCCGCGGCCGCCCGGCTCGCCAACGAGCTCTCCGAGGAGGCGGGCACGCCGCGCTCGGCCGCCCGCATCCTCACCGCCCACACAGCCAACGACAGCGCGGAGACCTTCCTCATGAACGCGATCCGCGGCTCCGGGGCGGCGGGCCTCTCGGCCATACCGAGGCGCCGCAACCGCGTGGTGCGGCCCCTGCTCGGGCGCACGCACGAGGAGCTCTGCCAGCTCCTGCGTATGAATGGCATCGTGTGGCGCGAGGACGAGACGAACGCCGACACCCGCTACCTGCGCGCCTTCGTGCGCCACGAGATCATCCCCTTGGCCGAGAGCCGCAACCCGCGCGTCGTCTCCGGCATCGCCACCGGCTGCGAGATCCTCGCCGAGGAGGACTCGTTCATGACCCAGCTCTCCATGCGCGCGCTCCGCAGCCTCGAGCGCAGGCGCACCAAGGGCTCGGTCTCGCTCGACGCCGCCCGGCTCGCGGCAACCGAGGTGGCCATCGCGCGGCGCGTCGTGAGGCAGGCCATCCTCTCGCTCGACCCCAACTGCCGGCTCGAGGCGCGCCATGTGACGGGCGTGCTCAGGCTCGTCGCCGCGGGCGAGGGCTCCATGACGGTCCCCTTGGGCATCGACGTGCGCGTTGAGTACGGGCTCGTCTTCTTCCGCACGCGCGAGGCGGCGACGGAGGCCCCCTCCGGCTGGATCGAGGTGCCGGGAGAGATGGCCGTCGCGGACGGGCGGATGCTCGTGGCCGACCTCGTCGCGGTCCCGCATGGGGAGGACCCCGTGGCGCTTGCCCGCGAGATATCCGAGAGGGCGGGGCGCGACGGCTGCGCCCTGGACGCCGAGGCGGCGGGTATAGCCGCGCCGAGCACGGGCAGGCTCTACGTGGACGCGCCGCAGGCAGGCGAGATAATCTGCCCCCTCGGCATGCACGGGCAGTCGAAGAAGCTCTCCGACCTGCTGAACGAGGCCAAGATCCCGGCCGCCGAGCGCTCGCAGGTGAGCGTGGTGCGCCTCTCGCCCACGGGGCCCGTCGCATGGGTGGCAGGCGTCCGCGCCGACGAGCGCCTCAAGGCCGGCCCTGCCACGACAATGCTCCTCGAATTGATTATTCGCCCCACAACCTCGCGATGAACGTTCATCATGGGGGAAAGGCTCACGTGACGAGGGAGGTCGGGATGGAGATCAGCGCCACCATGCACCCGGACATCAAGGAGGTCCTGCTCACGCAGGAGCAGATTCAGGACATCGTCCGACAGGTGGGAGCGCGCATCACCGAGGACTACCGCGACAAGAACCCGCTGCTCGTATGCATCCTACGAGGCGCGTCGGTGTTCATGGCCGACCTCATCCGCGCCATCGACTGCCCGCTCACCGTGGACTTCATGGCCGCGTCGAGCTACGGCAACAGCACCAAGAGCTCGGGCATCCTGCGCATCGACAAGGACCTGCAGACCCCCATCGACGGCCGGCACGTGATCATCGTCGAGGACATCCTGGACTCCGGCCTCACCCTCAGCTACCTGAAGAAGAACCTCGAGTCGCGCAATCCCGCGTCGGTGGAGATAGCGGCCTTCTCCGTGAAGGACGTCGCCGGCCGCACGCCGCGCCTCGAGCCCAAGTACGTGGGCACGCACGTGCCCGACGCGTTCGTCGTGGGCTATGGCCTGGACTACGCCGAGCGCTACCGCAACCTGCCCTACCTCGGCATCCTCAAGGAGGAGGTCTACGAATAGGCGTCGTGCCAGGGAAAGCGCCCGCCGTTTGCTGGTAGAGTAGGAGCCCGCCCGAAACTTCGAAGCGAGGAGCGTCTGCGTGCCTCGAAACCACAACAGCCAGAAGCCCCCTGAGGGACCCCGCCGCGGCACGAGGTCGAGCGTCGTCTACCTCGTGATAGGGCTGCTGCTCATCGCGTACATGTTCATGAACGGCAGGAGCGCGCTCCCCTCGGATGCGGTCACGCTCTCCACCAGCGACTTCGTGCAGGCGGTCGACGACGGGCTCGTGGACTCCGTCACCTACAAGGTCTCCGACGACACCGTGACGGGCACCTACTGGAAGACGCGTGCCGCCAAGAGCGACGACGAGGACCCCGTCGACTTCAAGAGCACCTATGCCGGCAGCGACTCGCTGCAGGAGCTCATGAGCGAGCACCCCTCCATCGAGTACAACGTGGACACGAGCTCCGACGAGCTCCTCACCACCATCCTCGTGACCGTGGTCCCCACCTTGCTGCTGGTGGGCGTGTTCGTCTACTTCATGTCGCAGATGCAGGCGCAGAACGGCCAGGCGATGAGCTTCGGCCGCGCCCGCGCGCACAAGAGCGATGCCGAGGAGCATCCCCAGACGAAGTTCTCCGACGTGGCCGGCATCGACGAGGCCGTCGAGGAGCTGCGCGAGGTGAAGGACTTCCTCTCCGAGCCTGAGCGCTACCTGCGCATGGGCGCCAAGATTCCCCATGGCGTCCTGCTCGTGGGCCCTCCGGGGACGGGCAAGACGCTGCTCGCCCGCGCCGTGGCAGGCGAGGCGGGCGTGCCGTTCTTCTCCATCTCGGGCTCCGACTTCGTGGAGATGTACGTGGGCGTTGGCGCGAGCCGCGTCCGCGACCTGTTCCGCCAGGCCAAGGCAGCGGCGCCCTCCATCGTGTTCATCGACGAGATCGACGCGGTGGGCCGCCAGAGGGGAGCCGGCCTCGGCGGCGGCCATGACGAGCGCGAGCAGACCCTCAACCAGCTTCTGGTGGAGATGGACGGCTTCGAGGCCTCCGAGACGGTGATCATGATCGCCGCCACGAACCGCCCCGACATCCTGGACCCGGCGCTGCTGCGCCCGGGACGCTTCGACCGCCAGGTCACGGTGGACCGCCCCGACGTGGGCGGCCGCGAGAAGATCCTCGAGGTGCACGCCAAGGGCAAGCCCATCGCCAAGGACATCGACTTCGCCACGCTCGCGCGGCTCACGCCCGGCTTCACGGGCGCCGACCTCGCCAACCTCATGAACGAGGCCGCGCTCCTCGCCGCCCGCCACAACGAGCGCGAGATCCGCATGCCCGAGATCGAGGAGGCCATGGAGCGCGTGATCGCGGGCCCCGAGCGCAAGAGCCGCATCATCACCGAGGACGAGCGCAAGGTGATCGCCTACCACGAGAGCGGCCACGCGATGGTGGGTCACGTGCTCGAGCACTCGAACCCCGTGCACAAGATATCGATCGTGAGCCGCGGGCAGGCGCTGGGCTACACGCTCCAGATGCCCGAGGAGGACCACTTCCTGGAGACCCGCAACGCGCTCCTCGACGAGATCGCGACGCTTCTGGCCGGGCGCACCGCGGAGGAGATCTTCTGCGACGACGTCACGACCGGCGCCTCGAACGACCTGGAGCGCGCCACGAAGGCCGCCCGCGAGATGGTCACGCGCTACGGCATGAGCGAGGATTTGGGCACGCAGGTCTTCGGCGAGGCGAACCACCAGGTGTTCCTTGGCCGCGACTACGCGAACCACCAGGACTACTCGCCGGAGACGGCCAAGCGCATCGACGACGAGGTCCACCGCATCATGCACGAGGCGCACGAGCGCGCCCGTGCCATCCTCGAGGAGCGCCGCGACCAGCTGGACACCATGGCGGCCGTGCTGCTCGAGCGCGAGACGGTGGAGGGCGAGGCCCTCGAGGCCCTGCTCGACGGGACGTGGGACGCCTACCTTGCCACGCATCCGGATGAGGCGGCTGCCAAGCCGGCCGAGGATGCGGGCGAGGACGGCGAGCCTGCCGAGAGCGCCGAGCCCGCCGCAGGCGAGGACGGCGAGCCTGCCGAGAGCACCGAGCCTGCCGCAGGCGATGCGGACGCGCCTGGAGCCGAGGAGGCCACGGACGCCGGTGCCGCCGCGGACGTGAGCTCGGACGAGGACGCCACGTCCTAGCCAGGCCTGCTGAGTTCCCATTCGCCCCGGCCGTCCTACGACGGTCGGGGATTTGTATGGTTTTGTCCTGTTCTATGGAGTATGATTTTTTCACTGAAAATATTACTCAGGGGGAGGACGAGCATGCACATACCTGACAACTACCTGTCGCCATCGACAGGCGCCGTCTTCGCGGTGGCCATGGTCCCTGTATGGGGGCACTGCATCAAGAAGGTCCGCGAGGACCTCGACCGCGACCACGTCGCATTCCTGGGCGTCGCGGCGGCGTTCAGCTTCCTGCTCATGATGTTCAACGTGCCCCTGCCCGGCGGCACGACGGGCCATGCCGTGGGCGGGACCCTCATCGCGCTTCTGCTCGGGCCGGAGGCGGCTTGCATAGCCGTCTCGGTGGCCCTCGCCATCCAGGCGCTCGTGTTCGGCGACGGCGGGATCCTGGCGTTCGGCGTCAACTGCTTCAACATGGCGTTCGTGCTGCCCTTCGTGGGCTTCGCGCTCTATAGGGCCATCGCGGGCAAGGCCCTGACCGCCGGGCGCCGGCGCGTCGCGATGGCCATAGGGTCGTGGGCTGGCATCAACGTGGCCGCCCTGTGCGCCGCCATCGAGTTCGGCATCCAGCCGCTGCTCTTCCACGACGCCGCCGGCCAGGCGCTGTACTGCCCGTACCCGCTCGCCGTCTCCATCCCGGCCATGTGCATCCCGCACATGCTCGTGGCGGGCGTGGTCGAGGCCGTCGCCACCGTGGCCATCTACGAGTTCGTGAGCAGGACCGCCCCCGAGTACATCGTCGCCACCCCGGAGGGCGACTCGGGCAAGGGCTCCTCGCTCGTGCCGGTGGCCGTGTTCGTGGGCGTGCTGGCCGTCCTCACGCCGCTCGGCCTCCTCGCCGAGGGAGATGCGTGGGGCGAGTGGGGGACCGAGGACGTCGCCTCGCTCGTGGGCTACACCCCGGCGGGCATGGGCCAGGGCTTCTCGTGGGAGGCGCTCCTTCCCGACTACACGTTCGCGGGCCTGCCCGATGTGGCCGGCTACATCCTCTCGGCCGTGGTCGGCGTGGCTCTGCTCGTCATCGTGTTCAAGCTGCTGAGCGCTGCCGCGCGTCCTGCTGCGGCCACCGGCGCGAAGGCCTAGGCCGTTGCCAGGGCAGGAAGAGGGAAGCGAAATGCGCGGGGTCGCATCCGGTGCGGCCCCGCTTCCTGCCTGGCTCGCGGAGCCCGAGCCTGCCTACGAGCCGCCGCGCGACCGCGACGGGTTCCTGCGGCGCAACGCGCTCTCGCTGGCAAGCATGCTCACCGTGTTCCGCACGCCGGCGTGCCCCGAGGGCCCCATCGACCGCATGCTCGCGCGGGTGAGCCCGGTGCTTCGCCTCATGGGGACCATCGTGTGCGTGGGCTGCGTCTCGGCTGCGCGCAACATGGCCTTCGTGTGGGTGGCGCTCGCCGCCACGCTGGTCGTGCTCGCCTCGAGGCCGGCGCGACGCATCCTCTCGGTGGCAAGGCCCGCGCTCGTGGTGGCCCTGCTCGCAGCCCTCGTCAACGTCCCGGCCGTCTTCCTGGGTTCGCCATCGGCACCCGTGCGCGTGCTCATGAAGTCGTTCGTCACGGTCACGATCGTGCTCGGCCTCTCCAACACCGTCCAGACGGAGCGGCTCTTCGGCGCGCTCGCCTCCCTGCACGTGCCCTCGCACGTGGTGCTCGTCTGCGACCTCGCCATTCGCGACCTCGCGCTCGTGGGGCAGGTGGCCACGAGCCTCAACGAGGCCCTCGCATGCCGCAGCATCGGACATGCCGCCGACAAGTCGCTGGGCACGGCGGGCGTCCTCGGCATGACGTTCGTGAAGGCGAGCGAGCTCGCGCGCCGGCAGTCGGACGCGATGGCGTGCCGCGGGTTCGACGGCACGTTCTCCGTGGAGCGGGAGCGCGTCATCACCCCGGCGGGCATCGCCTACCTCGTCGCGCTCGCCTGCGCCGTCATCTGCTTCGTGTATTTGGAAGGGGCGGTCGCATGAGCCTTGGCACGAAGGCGGGCGACGAGGCGCTCGTCGTGTTCGACCACGTGGGATTCGCGTATGCCGACCGCGACGGCGCCACGTCGGTGGCGCTCGACGACGTCTCGTTCTCGGTAGCCGCCGGCGAGTGCGTGGCGCTCGTGGGGCCCAACGGCTGCGGCAAGTCCACGGCCCTGCGCCTTCTGGCGGGGCTCGACGAGCCGGACGCAGGCGAGGTCCGCTTCGACGGCGAGGCCATAACCGCTGCTCGCATGGCCGACCAGGCCTTCGCGAAGCGCCTGCACAAGCGCGTGGGACTCGTCTTCCAGGACCCGGATACGCAGCTCTTCTGCCCCACCGTGCGCGACGAGGTGGCCTTCGGGCCCCGCCAGATGGGCATGGGAGGCGACGAGCTCGAGGGCAGGGTGGCCGACACGCTCGCGCTCTTCGGCATCGAGGGCCTCGCGCATCGCGCGCCCTACCATCTGTCCGGCGGCGAGAAGCGGAAGGTGGCCATGGCCTGCGTGGTCTCGTGCGCTCCGGAGGTCCTCGTGTGCGACGAGCCCACCAACGCGCTGGACGAGGACTCCGTGGCAGAGGTCACGGGCTTCCTCAAGGCGTTCGTCGCGGCGGGGCGGACGGTGCTTCTCACCACGCACCAGGCGGACGTGGTGAGCGCGTTGGGCGCGCGTGAGGTGCGGATGGATAAGTCCCATCGCGTGGTTCGCTGAGCTCGCACGCGTACAATGCAGGTGAGCCGAACGCGAGGGGAGAACCGCATGAGCATCAACGAGACCATGTACGCCTACGGGGCGGCAAAGTCGTCCATCCGCGAGATCGCCGCCTACGGGGCGCGCCGCAAGGCCGAGATAGGCGAGCAGAACGTGTTCGACTTCTCCATAGGCAACCCGTCGGTCCCGGCGCCGCCTCAGGTGAGGGCCGCGATCGAGCAGGCGGCCGCCCTGCCGCCGGTGGAGCTCCACAGCTACACCCCCGCCAACGGCCTGCCGTTCGTGCGCTCGGCCGTCGCTGACTCGCTGGTGCGCCGCTTCGGGCCGAACGCCGCCAACGCCGACGACCTGTATCTCACCTGCGGTGCCGCCGCATCGCTCTCCATCACCTTCCATGCCCTGTGCGTCCCCGGCGACGAGGTCATCGTGATATCGCCGTACTTCCCGGAGTACCGCGTGTGGATCGAGTGCGCCGGCGCGAAGTGCGTGGAGGTCCTGGCCGACCAGAAGACCTTCCAGGTGGATGTCGAGGCGGTGGGCGAGGCCATCACGAGCCGCACGAAGGCCGTGGTCATCAACTCGCCCAACAACCCCGTGGGCGCCATCTACACGCGCGAGTGCCTCGAGGCGCTCGCCACCGTCCTGCGCGACCGCGAGCAGGAGCTCGGCACCACCATCTACCTGGTGAGCGACGAGCCCTACCGCGAGATCACCTATGGCGCCAAGGTGCCGTGGGTGCCCGCCATCTACGACCGCACGATCGTGTGCTACTCCTACTCCAAGTCGCTCTCCCTGCCGGGCGAGCGCATCGGCTGGGTGCTCGTGCCGCCCACGAACCCCGACCATGACGAGCTCATCTGCGCAATCGCCGGCTCGGGCCGCGTGCTCGGCTTCGTGTGCGCGCCGGCGCTCTTCCAGCGCGTGATCGCCGCGTGCGTGGACGTGCCGGCCGACGTCGCCGCCTACGCGGAGAACCGCCAGGCGCTCACGGACGGCCTGGGCAGGCTCGGCTACACCTACATCGAGCCCGACGGCGCCTTCTACCTGTGGGTGAAGTCCCTCGAGCCGGACGCGAACGCCTTCTGCGAGCGCGCCCGCGAGCTCGAGCTGCTGCCCGTGGCCTCCGACGGCTTCGGCTGCCCGGGTTGGGTACGCGTGAGCTACTGCGTCTCGCACGACACCATCGTGAACTCGATGGCCGCTTGGGCCAAGCTCGCGGAGTCCTACGCCTAGGAGCCTTCCTGCGCGCGGCGCGCGTCGGGCGTGCCGCGACTTTTGAGCCGCCTCGTCCCGAAGGAGGATGCGCCACATGCCCATCACCCAGCTCAAGTGCGACATGCACACCCATACGCTGCGCTCCGAGCACGCCTATTCGACCATCAGCGAGAACATCGGCGAGGCCTCTGCCATCGGCCTGGAGCTCCTCGGCTCCACGGACCACTTCGGGGCGGGCTTCCTCAGGATCGAGCCCACGAGGCCGGGCGAGCTGGTGAGGTCGTACCAGTTCTGGACCAACCTCGGCACCTGGCCGCGCACCTGGCACGGCGTGCGCCTCATGCACGGCTGCGAGGCCGACATCGTGGACATCGAGGGACACCTCTTCGGGCACGACGTCATGGTGGACGCCCACGGCGACGGCACGCCGGACGAGTGCCCCGACACGCTCAAGAACTTCGTCTTCAGCCGCTCGGACTACGTGATCGCGAGCCTGCACTCGCCGGCCTTCACGCGCACGACCAGCGCGCTCGAGAACACGAAGATGTACATCAACGCGCTCCAGGACCCGAAGGTGCTATTCCTGGGCCACATCGGTCGCATGGGCATCGACTTCGACATCGACGCCGTGGTGGGCGCCGCGCGCGACCTGCACAAGATGATCGAGATCAACGAGCACACCTTCGACTCGACGGACGGCAGGCGCTGCGCCCGCATCGCCGCCAGGTGCGCCGAGCTGGGGTGCAAGATCGTGGTCTCCACCGACGCACACATCTGCTGCACCATCGGCCGCTTCTCCGAGGCCATCGCGATGCTCAACGACATCGGCTTCCCCCAGGAGCTCATCGCCTCGCGCAGCTGCGTGGCATTCGAGTCCGCGATGGAGGAAAGCGGCATCGGAAGCGTGGACTGGGAGAAGGGCCTGAGCCACTCCATCATGTAGCGCTTCGGTCCGCGGTCGAGCGGGATGCGCGGAGCCGTGCTGGCCACGAGAGCCACGGCCCGCCTGTGCCGCGTGTGTTTGGGCCTCACAGCTCGATCGTGAGCTCCACCGGGCAGTGGTCGGAGCCATACACCTCGTCGAGGATCGAGGCGCTCGTCACACGGTCGGCGATGGCGTCGGACACGAGGAAGTAGTCGATGCGCCAGCCTGCGTTGTTCGCACGGGCCTTGAACCTATAGCTCCACCAGGTGTAGGCGCCGGTAACGTCGGGGTGGCGCGCGCGGAAGGTGTCCGTGAAGCCCGCGTCGAGGAGCCTGCCGAAGCTCGCGCGCTCCTCGTCGGAGAAGCCGGCGTTGCCCCGGTTGGGCCCGGGGTTCTTGATGTCGATCTCCTCATGGGCGACGTTGAAGTCCCCGCAGGCGACGACGGGCTTCTGCTCGGCGAGTCCCGAGAGGAAGCCGCGGAAGCGCTCGTCCCACTCCAGGCGCACGTCCAGGCGCTTGAGCTGGTCCTGCGAGTTGGGGGTGTAGACGTCAACGAACCAGAAGCGCTCGAACTCGAGGGCGCACACGCGCCCCTCGTCGTCGGCCACCTCGCTGCCGATGTGGCGGATCGTCCGCAGCGGCTCCTCGCGGCTGAACACGGCGGTGCCCGAGTAGCCCTTGCGCTCGGCCGAGCTCCACGTCTGGTGGTAACCGGGCAGGTCGAGCTTCACCTGGCCCTCTGAGGCCTTCGTCTCCTGGATGGCGAAGACGTCCGCGTCCACTGCGTCGAAGGTGGAAAGGAACCCCGGCTCCTTCTTCATCGCGGCGCGGATGCCGTTCACGTTCCAGCTCACGAGCTTGGTCTCTGCCATCTGCTATCCAATCACGCTCTCGGTCGGCCTGGGCATGGGGCCTTGCAGCCCCAAGAACGCCCTCCATTGTGGCAGCTCGCGCACGGCCTGGTCGTGTCCTTGGTCGTAGAGCCCCTCGAGCCTCGCGGGGTCGATGGTCGTGCTCGTCACGTCCATGCTCTCCGGCCGTACCACGAGCGCCTTCCCCTCGCGCTCGAGGCGCTCGAGCTCGTCGAGCTCCGCGTTGTAGCGCTCGCCGCGCGTGAGCAGCGCCTGGCGCAGGTAGGGGCTCGCATGCGACGTGCGCACGAGCATGCGCTCCGCCTTGGGCGCGTCCTCGTCCTTGCGGTAGCCGGCCGGCTGCGTGAGGACCACGAACAGCCGCTCGTAGCCGTCGTCCAGCGCGATGCGCGAGGGCATGCCGGCGCCGCTGCCGAGCCCGCCGTCGAGCATCGTCTTGCCGTCCACCTCGATGGGCTGCATGAGCCACGGCATCGTGGAGCTCGCCCTCACGCGGCGCATGAGCTCCACGGGCGTCTGCATGTCCTTGCGGCGGAAGCGCACGGTGCGGCCGGTGTCGCGCTCGAACGACTGGATGGCGATCTGGGCCTCGCTCGCGGAGAACGTCTCGAAGTCGAAGGGCGCGCGGGGGTCGTCGATGGTGCCCTCGTATATGAAGTCGGCGTCGAAGTAGCCGTGATGGCGCAGGAACGAGCGCGCGCCGCCCGCCCGCCTGTCGCCCATGAGGTCCACGAACGAGTAGCGCAGGCGCCTCACGTCGCGCGACACGTAGCAGGCGGCGTTGGAGGAGCCTGCCGAGACGCCGCAGACGTAGTCGAAGTAGATGCCGTCCTCGAGCAGCGCGCTCAGGACCCCCGCCGTGTACGCCCCTCGGCACCCTCCGCCCTCGAGGCAGAGCGCCGTTCCATGCACGTTGCACGCAAGGCCGTCCCCAGCCATCTGACCCTTCCTTCCTCTGCCTCTGCCATGTGGGGAATGGTACCCATCGGGCGGCGGGCTAACGGCATCCGGGGCCGCCGGCTGCCTGCCCCCGTGCGGGATGCCGATGCTACAGTGTGTCTGTCGGCGTCGGGCGGCCAGCCCGCCGCTCGCGGCGCCGGACGTCGAGAGGAGCGTCATGGGCACAACGATCACAGACCCCAGCCAGGCGGCAGCAGAGCTCAAGGCACGCATCGGCAAGGCGGGAAACGTCGTGTTCTTCGGCGGCGCCGGCGTCTCCACGGCGAGCGGCATCCCCGACTTCCGCTCCGTCGATGGCCTCTACCACCAGCACTTCCGCTATCCGCCGGAGGAGATGCTCTCCCACGGCTTCTACGAGAGCCACCCCGAGGAGTTCTTCGACTTCTACCGCAAGAAGATGATCTCGCTGGGCGCCAAGCCCAACCAGGCCCACATCAAGCTCGCCGAGCTCGAGCGCGAGGGCAAGGTCTCGGCCGTGGTGACGCAGAACATCGACGGCCTGCACCAGGACGCAGGCTCCAGGAACGTGTTCGAGCTGCATGGCTCCACGCGGCGCAACATATGCCAGCGCTGCGGGAAGGTCTACTCCGCCGAGTGGATCATGGCCACCGAGGGCGTGCCCGTGTGCGAGGAGTGCGGCGGGCGCATCAAGCCCGACGTCGTGCTCTACGAGGAGCCGCTCGACGAGTCCGTGCTCGTAGGCGCCATGAGGGCCATCGCCGCGGCGGACATGCTCATCATCGGCGGGACCTCGCTCGTGGTCTACCCGGCTGCCGGCCTCGTGAACTACTTCCAGGGCGACCAGCTCGTGATCTGCAACCGCGACCCCACCCCGCAGGACTCCGCGGCCGACCTCGTGTGCGCCTGCGACATCGCGAAGGCGTTCGACTTCTAGGGCCTGCGTGCTTACGGAATCATTACCAATGGCAAACTAGGCCCCACCTACACTTTTCCAGGTGAAGGCGGCGGCCTCCGGCCCTTGGCCGACATGGTCGTCCTGGCATCGGAGAGGGGACGCCCATGGCACGCCAACGGATGAGCAAGGCGGAACGCAGCTGGATCATGTACGACGTGGGCAACTCGGCCCTCGTCATGCTCGCCACGAGCGTCATCCCCATCTACTTCAACTGGCTGGCGGGAGGCCAGACGCTCGTCGCCTGGAGCTATGCCGAGACGGTCGCGTCGCTGCTCATCGCCCTGCTCATGCCCATCCTGGGTTCCGTGGCCGACATGCAGGGCATGAAGAAGAAGTTCATCGTGGGCACGGTGGCTACGGGCGCCGTCGCCACCGTGTGCCTGGGCATCCCGGTGGAACCCATGGCGTTCCTGGTCATCTACGTCGTCTCCTCGGTGATGCTCAACACCTCGTGCGTCTTCTACGATGCGCTTCTGGTGGACGCGACCACCGACGAGCGGATGGACGAGGTCTCGAGCGCGGGCTACGCGTGGGGCTACATCGGCAGCTGCGTGCCCTTCATCGCCTGCCTGCTCATCGTGCACAACGCCGACGCGCTCGGGCTGGGCCTGCGCCTCGCCATGGAGATCGCGTTCGTCATCACGGCGGCGTGGTGGGTGACCTTCACCGTGCCCATGCTGCGCAACGTGGAGCAGACGCACTACAAGCCGCGCGAGAGCCACGCCATCTCCAAGGCGTTCTCCGGCCTGCGCAAGACCATCCCCGCCATCTGGGGAAACAAGGCAATCCGCTACTTCCTTCTGGCCTACTTCTTCTACATCGACGGCGTGCATACCATCATCAAGCTCGCGACGAGCTACGGCACCAACCTCGGCATCGACTCCACCCAGCTCGTGCTCGCCCTGTTGGTCACCCAGTTCGTGGCCTTCCCGAGCGCCATCGCCTACGGCAAGCTCGGCCGCAAGGTGGGCACGCGGAAGATGATCGTCGTGGGCATCATCGGATACACCTTCATCACCTGCTTCGCAGCGCTCCATCTGAGGACCGCGGCGGACTTCTGGTTCCTGGCCATCATGGTCGGCCTCTTCCAGGGCGGCATCCAGGCCCTCTCGCGCTCCGAGTTCGGCAAGCTCTGCCCCAAGGAGCACGCCAACGAGTACTTCGGGTTCTTCGACATCTTCGGCAAGTACGCCGCCATCCTCGGCACCTTCATCGTGGGCACCATGACGGCGCTCACGGGCTCCGGCGAGATAGGCATCATCTCGATCATCGTGCTGTTCGTGGTGGGCCTCGTGCTCATGCTCCGCGTGCCGGCGGGCAACGGCGAGGCTGCCTCGGAGGCGCCCGCCGAGGAGGCCTAGGCGCGCGGCTGGCATCGCCTGCCGACGTCGCTTCATGCGTCACGGATCGGCATAAAAGGACCGCCGCCGCACCGGGAGGCTCCCGATGCGGCGGCGGCTTCGCATGCGCGGCTGCCTATGCGGGCTGGCTGCTAGAACAGCGCGACGACGGTGCCCTTGTAGGTGTCCTCGATGAACTTGCGCACCTTGTCGGTTTCGATGGCGGCGATGAGGGCCTTCGTCTTGTCGGAGTCCTCGTCACCCTTGCGCACGGCGATCACGTTCGCGTAGGTCTGGGCGGCCTCGGAGTCGGAGGCCTCGGACGCCAGCGGGCTGCCGTCGTCCACGAGGCCGGCGGAGAGGGCGTAGTTGCCGTTCACTACGCCGAAGTCCACGTCGTCGAGCGTGCGGGCGACGCTCGCGGCCTCGGTCTCCACGAGCTGGACGTTGTGCGGGTTGTCGGCGATGTCGTTGGCCGTGGCCTCGAGGCCGGCGCCGTCCTTGAGGGTGATGATGCCGTTGTCCTGGAGCAGCAGCAGCGCACGGGCCTCGTTGGTGGCGTCGGACGGGACGGAGATCTGGGCGCCGTCGGGCACGTCGTCCAGCGAGTCGTGCTTGTTGGACCAGATGCCCATCGGCTCGTAGTGGATGGGCTCGGCGCCCACGAGGTCGGTGCCGTTCTCCTCGTTGTAGTTGTCCAGGTAGGGCTGGTGCTGGAAGTAGTTGGCGTCGAGGTCGCCCTCGTCCAGGGCCACGTTGGGCTGCACGTAGTCGGAGTACTCGACCACGTTGAGCTCGTAGCCGGCGGAGGAGAGGTCGTCCTTTGCCTGGGCGAGGATCTCGGCGTGGGGCGAGGGGGATGCGCCCACGGTGATGGTCTTGGAGTCGCTTGCCGCGGAGGCGGTGCTGGCGTCGGAGCCGGCGCTCGTCGACGAGGACGAGGTGGAGCCGCAGCCGGCCAGGGCGAAGGCGGCGACGCCGAATGCGGCGGTGGAGAAGGCGGCCTTGACGGCGGTCCTCCTGCTCACGGGGGTGTTCAGCGGGTTGGTGTGCTTTGCGTCGGTCATGGGTGTCCTCCTTGTTGGACGTTCTTGAGCATGCTTCTCACATGCGGCTTGCCAATCGGGCGATGCTGCGATGCCTAGGCTCTCGCTCGGGCGTTGCTAGGCGTGCGAGGGGTAGGGCCGAGGATGCCGGGTGCGAAGGCCTGCCTGCACGCGCGCAGGCCTTGCTGGGACGGCTTCGTATATATGCACGCTAGGCGTGCATTCGCTTGTCGAGGGAGCGCACGAGCAGGTTGCCCACCGACTGGACCACCTGGACGAGCACGATGAGGATGACGATGGTGGCGATCATCACGTCGTCCTGGTAGCGCTGGTAGCCGTAGCGGATTGCGATGTCGCCCAGGCCGCCGGCGCCCACGGCGCCTGCCATGGCCGAGTAGCCCAGGATCGTGATGATGGCGATGGGCACGCCGCGGAGCAGGCTCGGCAGGCCTTCCTTCAGGTAGACCTTGTACACGATCTGCCAGGTGCTCGCGCCCATGGACTGCGCGGCCTCGATGAGCCCCGCGTCCACCTCGGCGAGGGACTGCTCCACCATGCGGGCCACGAAGGGCGCCGCGCTCACGATGAGCGGCAGGATGGCGCCGCGGACGCCGAGCGTCGTGCCCACGATCGCGCGGGTCGTGGGGATGAGGAACAGGATCAGGATGATGAACGGAATCGAGCGTCCCATGTTCACGATCCAGCCGAGGACCGCGTTGGCAGCGCGCTTGGGGGTGAGCCCCGTGGGCGCCCAGAGGCACAGCAGCACGCCCAGCGGGATGCCTATCACGTAGGCGCCGAGGGCGGAGGCGAACACCATGACGATGGTGTCGAGCGTGCCCTGCGCCAGGAGCTGGCCGTACTCGGCGAGAAATGCGGTGAGCGCCTCCATCTAGGCCACCTCCTCGCCGGACTCGATGCCGAGCAAGGCGCGCGTGATCTGCGCCTTGGGGGCCTCGAACACCTCTTTGGTGGTGCCCTGCTCCACGATGCGGCCCGCCTCCATGACGGCGATGCGGTCGCAGATGCTGCGGGCCACGTAGAGCGAGTGGGTTATGAGCACGATCGTGATGCCCATCTCCTCGCGGATGTGGGCAAGGGTCTTGAGGACGGAGGCCGTGGTGAGCGTGTCGAGCGCGCTCGTGGCCTCGTCGCACAGCAGGATGGACGGGCTCGTCATGAGCGCACGGGCGATGGCGACGCGCTGCTGCTGGCCGCCGGAGAGCTGGTTGGGGTAGCTCTCGGCCTTCTCCGCCAGGCCGACGACCTCGAGCAGCTGGCTCGCGCGCTTGCGCTGCTCTGCCGCGCTCAGGCGCGAGACGTCGCTCGTGCCGAGCGTCGCCGGGAAGCGGACGTTCTCCAGCACCGTACGCTGCTGGAACAGCGAGAGGCTCTGGAACACCATGCCGATGCCGGAGCGGAATGCCCTCAGCTCGCGGCCGCGAAGGTTCGTGATGTCGCGCCCGTCGACCTCCACGGTGCCCGAGGTGGGGCGCTCGAGCAGGTTGATGCAGCGCACGAGCGTGGACTTGCCAGCGCCCGACTCGCCGATCAGCCCGAAGATCTCGCTCGAGCCGATGGTGAGGGACACGTCGTGCAGCGCCTCGAAGGTGCCGGCAGACGTGGGAAACGTCTTTGAGACATTCTTTATCTCGATCATGGGAGCCCGTTCCGCTTGCTAGATGGACATAGCCTGTGCGCGCCTCGTCCGCGCGCGTTTACCGCCCGGGCTCCATGGCAGCTAGGCCAGGTGCCCAGGCTCTCGCATGGCCATCATGCCCATGCACGAAGGGGTATGTCCGATGCGGTTCAGCATGCACCGGACTATAGCCCAAAACCGGCGGCGATGAGCCGAGAATTCCAAGCAGTTACAATCTTGGGTGAAACGAAGGCGAGGCCGAGCAGGTCCGACCTCGCAGAGGAAGGGCCTTCGGCCCGGGGAGGGAAGCCATGCTCCGCGAGGACTACTCGGTATGGCAGTGCGGCTCGCACGAGATCTCGCTCGCGCGTCCGAGGGTCATGGGCATCCTGAACGTCACGCCCGACTCGTTCTCCGACGGGGGCGAGCATGCCGACGCTGACGCCGCCATCGAATACGGCATGGAGATGCTCGACCAAGGTGCCGACATCATAGACGTGGGCGGGGAGTCCACCCGGCCCGGCTTCGAGCCCGTGAGCCCGGAGGAGGAGGCCGCCCGCATCGTCCCGGTGGTGCGCGCGCTCGTGGAGGAGGGCGCCGTCGTCTCGGTTGACACGCGCCACCCCGAGGTCGCCGAGCTCTGCGTGCGGCTGGGCGCGAGCATCGTGAACGACGTGACCGGCTTCACCGACCAGCGCATGATCGACCTCGCCGCCGCCTCCGACGTGGGCTGCGTCATCATGCACGCGGGCGGACTCGGCTCCTCCGGCATGCGCCGCGAGGTCATGCTGGACTCCTCCGCGGCGGCCCGCGCCCGCGCGCAGCGGGCGGCCGGAGCCGTTGCCGCTGGCGCCACGGCTGTCTCCGCTTCCGCTGGTACGACGGCCGCTGGGCAGGCCGAGGGCCCGGCCGCGGAAGGCGATGCGGCAGAGGGCAACGCGGCCGAGGGCGAGGCCGCGGACGGGAAGGCCGCGGATGCCGCTCCCGAGCGGGACGCGCTCGCCGACGTGATGCGCCGCTCGGCCCGCGGGGTCACGAACCCCACCGTGCGCCTGAGCTCGGGCGCCGGCGCGCGCCGCACGACCCTTCCCGACGAGGCGCCCATCATGCGGCAGGTCATGGGCTTTCTGGGCGACCGCGCGCGCCTGCTCATGAGGGCGGGCGTGGACCAGCGGCGCATCTGCGTGGACCCTGGCGCCGGCTTCGGCAAGCTCGCGAACGAGGACATCGTCATCCAGCGGGCCACGGCAAAGATGGTCTCGATGGGCTACCCGGTCATGTGCGCCCTCTCGCGCAAGCGCGTCGTGGGGGCCGTGTCGGGCGCGGCGCTCGCCGACCGCGACGCCGCCACCATCGGCATGGCGCTCGCCGCAGCCGAGCAAGGCGCCCGCGTGCTGCGCGTGCACGACGTCGCCGGCATGGTGCGCGCGCTCGACGGCTACTGGGCTGCGAGCCACCGCTACCCACGCCGCGCGTTCGTGGCGCTCGGCTCCAACGTGGGCGACAGGCTCGGCTACCTGGCCCGCGCCGTCCGCCTCATCGACGCCATCCCGCTCACCACGGTCGTGGGGGTGAGCGACGCCTACGAGTCCGAGCCCGCCTACGGCATCGCCACGCCGGTCGCCAACTGCATCGTGGAGATCCGCAGCGAGCTGGACCCGCTCGTGCTCCTCGACGACCTGCTGGGCGTGGAGGACGAGCTCGGGCGCATCCGCGAGCCGGGGATGGAGGGCCATGGGCCGCGCACCATCGACTGCGACCTGGCCTGGATGGAGGGGGAGAGCCACGCCGGACGCAGGCTCTGCCTCCCGCATCGCGGGCTCGGCGAGCGCGACTTCGTGCTCGTGCCCATGGCGGACCTCCAGCACGACCCCGTGCGGTTCCTCTCGCACGAGGGCGTCGAGGTGGCGCCCGAGGACCAGCGCGTGGGCCGCGTGATCTCGGATCTGGGGGAGGTGCGTTGGCAGTGACGCTTCCCGAGGTGATCTTCCTGGACGAGACGGGCTCGACCAACGACGACATGGTGGAGCGCGCGCGGGACGGCGCCCCGCACGGCACGGCGGAGGCATGCCGCCTGCAGCGCGCCGGCCGCGGCAGGCGCGGGCACGCGTGGCAGTCGCCCGAGGGCGGGCTCTACCTCTCGGTCGTGCTGCGCCCGCAGGTCCCCATGAGCTTCTTCGGCGGCCTCCCGGCGGTGTGCGCCTTGGGCGTGCGCGACGCGCTCGCGGGCGAAGGCGCCAAGGGCGTGGCGCTCAAGTGGCCGAACGACGTCGTGGTGGGAAGGCGCAAGCTCGCCGGCCTGCTGGTGGAGGCCGGCTATGGCGAGGGAGGCTCCTTCGCGGTGGCGGGCATCGGCCTCAACGTGGTGCGCGACGAGTCGCTCGCGCGCAGCGTGTCCGAGACGCAGGACGGCTCCGTAGCCCCTCTGCGGCCCGCGTGCCTCGCCGACGCGCTGGAGGGTGCGCCTCTCCCGCTCTTCGAGGAGCTGGCCTGCGCGATAAGGAACCAGGTGGTCGCCCGCGTGGATGCCTGGGCGGCCGAGGTGGCTGCCGGGCATGCGCAGGCAGGGCCGCTCGCGCCGGTGCTCTCCGAGTACTTCGACGCCATCCCCATGCTCGGGCGCGAGGTGCGCGGCGTGCTGCCCGACGGGCAGACGTTCGTGCGCGGCACGTTCGCCGGCATCGATGCCTGGGGCAAGGCCACGATCGTCACGGCAGACGGCGCCGAGGTGGCCATCTCCGCGGAGCAGGCGTCGCTGCGCGAGGCCTAGCGCCTGCTGCCTGCTGCCGGGAGCCGATTGCCAGCCGCAGCCCGCTATTCGCGCTCGCCGCGCTTCTCGGCGCGGTGCAGCCAGATCTGGTAGATGCCCCTGGTGGTGAGGTCCGGGTCGATGGCGCAGAACAGGTCCGTGGCCTTCGCCACCCTGCGCGCGTAGCCGCCGGTGCCCACCACGGGGCAGCCCTCGATGCCGAGCTCGCGCTGGATGCGGTGGACGATGCCCTCGGCGTTGGCCGCGGCGCCGATCAGGAGCCCCGACTGCACGGCCGTCTCGGTCGTGTCGCCCAGGGCGCGGTCCGGTGCCACGAGCGGCACGCTCGAGAGCTTGGCCGCGCGCGAGAAGAGCGCCTCCGCCGAGAGCTTGATGCCGGGCATGATGGCCCCGCCGCGGAAGACCCCGTCCGCGTCGACGACGTCGATGTTGGTCGCGGTGCCGAAGTCCACCACGATCACGGGGGCGCCATAGGTCGTGCGCGCCGCCAGCGCGTTCGCCACGCGGTCGGCGCCGGCCTGCTCGGGAATGGCAAGCCCGATCTCGATGCCGCAGTCGCGGCGCGCGTCCACCACGAGCGTCTCCACGTCGAGGGCGTCGTGCAGCCCGCGGCACCACTCGTCGGTGAGCAGCGGCACCACGCTCGCCAGGGCGGCCGCGTCCACGTCGGCCAGCGACAGCCCGTACATCTGGAAGTAGGAGTACAGGCGCGCGTGGAGCGAGTCCGAGGTGTCGGAGGGGGCGGAGGCCATGCGCCACTGCTGCGTGCAGGCGCCCTCCTCGTCGAAGAGCGCGATCGTGGTCTGGGTGTTTCCGACGTCGATCGAAAGGAACATGGGCCCTCCTGGTCTGCTGTCTGCTCCGGCTTCGGATGGCGCGCCGGGCGCGCTCGAGTCGCTAGGCTACGCCTTCCCGCACGCGATGGCGCGGATCTCGGGCAGCCCGTCGAGATATTCGTCCGCGAGCGCCTCGATCTCGCGGTCCCTCTCGGCGGACTCCTCGGGCGTGAGAAGCCGGTCCATCGTCCTCATGAGGTCGCGGAAGCCCGTGTCGCCGTCCTCGAAGCGGTGGTTGAAGAGCCGGTCGTCGTGGGCGCAGATGTTGCGCGCCTCCACGAGCGGCCGGAGCGCCCGCGAGAGCCACGCGGGCGTTATGGGATGCCCCTCGCCCGCGCCGCCCTTCGCGCCTTCCGCGCCGTCGTGGCGTGCGAGCAGGGCGAAGTCGTCGCATACGGCGCGCTGCACGTCGCGCTCGAGCAGGTCGTAGAAGCGCCTGAGGGTCCCGAACGTGAGGTCTCCCGCCAGGACCCATAAGGGCATGGCCTCCTGCTTGCGCGCATAGTGGCGCACGCCCGCCTTGTCCGACTCCGCGTCGTGCGAGAGCCGCTCGAGCACCTCGAGCATCCCCTCGAGCTCCCGGGCATGGCGTGCCGGGTCGCCGAGGTACTCCCCGCGGCTCGTGTAGCAGCTCGCCCGCAGGTAGTCGCTCGTGCCGGGATGGCGCTCGCAGAAGCGGTATGCGCAGGTGTTGCGCAGGGTGGCCTCGATGCGGGTGAGGTAGCGGAAGACCGCCTCGCGCAGGCGGCGGTCGAAGAGGAACGACCGGTAGATGTCGTCGAAGCGCGTGCCCGGCCGGTAGCGGCGATGCCCGTCGGCGGGGTCCACGCCTGCCAGGAACGGCTCGCGGTAGCCGTTGACCACCGGGTAGTAGCCCTCCTGCAGGAGGATGTCGCGCGTGCGCGCGCCGCAGATGCAGCCGTGGGACTCGAGATGCCCCACGAGGTCGTCCAAGGTATGGAAGGGCCTGCCCATTCACGCCTCCGCCCGATGCCGCGGCGCCTTCGCCCAAGCGGGCCCGCGCCATGCCACGCGCCGACGCGTCAACTCTAGCTGAAGCCTCGCGGCCTCGCTTGCCTGCGCCTTCGGCTGTGGTACCATTCTTGGGCTTATTGTCCCGGTGCGAGCCGGGAACCCCTCTTGCCCTGGTCGGAAACCAGGGCGCAGCGAGAAGGAGAGAACCATGAAGAAGGGCATCCACCCGAACTACGTGGAGTGCACGGTCACCTGCACCTGCGGCAACACGTTCAAGACGCGCTCGACCAAGCCCGAGATCCGCGTCGACCTCTGCGACAAGTGCCACCCGTTCTACACCGGCCAGCAGAAGCTCGTCGACACCGGCGGCCGCGTCCAGCGCTTCTCCAGCAAGTTCGGCAGCGCCGCGTCCGCGCAGCTCGAGGCCGCGAAGAAGGCCAAGGAGGCCCGCGCCGCCAAGGCCGCCGAGGAGGCTGCCGCCAAGAAGGCCGCTGCCGAGGCGAAGGCTGCCGCCAAGGCCAAGCGCGCCGCCGAGTACGAGAAGAAGGCCGCCGAGGAGGCCGCCAAGGCCGCAGCCGAGGCTCCCGCCGAGGACGCCGCCGCGGCCGAGCAGCCCGCCGAGGCTCCGGCCGAGGCTCCGGCCGAGCCGGCTGCCGAGTAGCTTCCGCCGAGCCTGTCGCCGGGCGCCGCGCGCCCGCGCATTGCCCTCGGGGCCAGGCAGTACGAGGCAAGAGGAACGATGCCCGTCGGATTTCCGGCGGGCATCGTCGTTTTCGTCCGTTCCGTTGCCATCGCGCAGGGCCCATGATGCGTGGCCCAAGGCGCGCGGCGAGGCGCCGCGGCGGCGCGCCGGCTAGACGAGCTTGAATCCCTTGTGCCCGCCCTTGTCGGACCCGTCGTCGTCCGAGCCTGCGCCCTTGCGCTGCTGGAGGCCCGACTCGCGGTAGCCCCTCATGCGCTCCAGGGCATCGGCCTCGGTCTCCTCATGGACGGTGCAGGTCGAGCTCTTCACCAGCATGAGGTTCGCCTTGTTGCGGATGGCCGTGCGCCTGAGCTCCTCCTCGAGCCCGGCCTCGCGCGCCTGGCCCAGGTACTGCTCGGCGCTCTCCTTCGGCATGCCCAGGAGGTCGGCGAGCTCGTCGTCGGCGACCTCCACGTCGAGCTCGTCGGCGTAGGCATCGAGCGCCGCGTTCTGCTCGGCCATCGCGGTCGCCTGCGTGGTGAGGGCCTTGTCCAGGACGCTTTGGTTGGAGCCGCTCGCCTGCAGGAACTGCGCGCGCGTGAGGCCCTGCTGGGAGAGCTCGGCCTCGAGCTGCTGCAGGAGCATGTCGCGGTAGGACGCCACGACGTCGGCTGGCACGGACTGGCGCAGCCGCTTGGCGAGCTCGGTGGCGCACTTGGACATCTTCTGCGAGTCCACGAAGGAGTCGTTCATCTCGTTGAGCTGCTGGCGCAGGGCCGCGCGCACCTCGTCGGTGCTCTCCGCGTCGTCGAAGTGCTCGCGTACGAAGGCGTCATCCGCGGTGGCAGGGTCGCCGCCCGCGCTCTCGATCAGGTTGGCGTAGGCCTCGTCCACGTCCTCGTCGGTGATGAAGGCCTTGTCGACCTCGATCGTCACGGGGTCGTAGGAGGTCAGCGTGTAGTAGTAGCGCCCACCGATCTGCATGGGCTCGGGCTTCTCGATGATCACGGCGATCCTCTCGGTTGGGTTCCGTCCGCGTGAGGCGCGGGGTGTCAGTGTGGCATACCCGTTTCACGCGCGTCCCACACGCGGGCTCCGCGCAAGGTCGGCCGCCGAGCATCGGATGCGGGCCTGCGGGGTATCATCATCAAGCAAGATACCTGCGCCGCGCACCGCCTTCGCGCCGCGGCATCACGTTTGTGTGCAAGGAGCCATCATGCGAGACAAGCTGGAGAAGCTCATCGAGGCATACGAGGAGCTCGAGAAGAAGCTGGTCGACCCAGCGGTCGTGGCCGATCCGAAGGAGTACGCGCGCCTGGCCAAGGAGCACTCCGCCCAGGCCGACCTGGTGGGCAAGGCACGCGAGTACCTGCGTGCCCTCGACGACATCGATGCCGCCAAGGAGATGCTCCACGAGACGTCGGATCCCGAGGAGAAGGAGATGCTGCAGGCGGACATCTCCGAGAACGAGGCGCGCCTGCCGGGGCTCGAGTCCGACATCAAGGTCATGCTCATCCCGGGCGACCCGAACGACGAGAAGGACACCATCGTGGAGATCCGCGCCGGAGTGGGCGGCGACGAGGCCGCCATCTTCGCGGGCGACCTCTTCAACATGTACGACCGCTTCGCAAAGGCGCGCGGCTGGAAGGTGGAGGTGCTCTCCTCGA
>CADBMC010000027.1 GCA_902795635.1 uncultured Coriobacteriaceae bacterium
ACCTCCTCGATCGTGTCGCACACCTCCACGGTCTTGACCTGCGGGAGCTCCGCCTTCACGAAGGTCACGAAGGAGTCGAGCGAGCGCTTGCCGCGGCCCTTGATCTTGATGGTGTCAAGCGTGGGGCAGGCAGCCACGAAGGCCGCCGCCGAGGTCTTGCCCATGACGCCAGGTCCCACGATGGCCGCGACCTTGGCGTCCTTGCGGGCGAGGTGGCGCGCGCCCACGCCGGGGATGCCGCCCGTGCGGTAGGCCGAGACCAGGTTCGCGGACATGAGGGCGAGAGGGGCGCCCGTGTCCTTGTCGTTGAGCATCATCATGAGGATGGAGCGGGGCAGCCCCTTGGCCTTGTTGTCCATGTTGGAGCCGTACCACTTCATGCCGGCCATCTGGTAGCGTCCGCCCAGGTAGGCGGGCATGGCCATGAAGCGTCGGTCCTCGCCGTTTCTGGGCATGCCGGGAAACTTGGGGTCGTCGGGGAACATGATCATGCAGCCGTGGGAGTTGTGGTTCTCGCCGCCCATCACGTAGTCGCCCTTGGCGAGCGTGACGAGAAGGTCCTCCATGCAGTCGACGCAGGCAGGCATGTCCTTCACGCCGGCCGCGATCATGTCGGGCTCGCTCAGGTAGAGGAAGTCGATCTTGGTGTCCATTTGCGGTTCCTTTCTCGGAGGCGTCGGCGCGGGCCTACCTAGGCGCGGGCGGCAAAGCGGTCGTAGCGGAATGCGGAAATGTCGAGGGTCGTGGGCTCCCCGAGTGCCGACTCGGCGAGCAGCGTGCCAACGATGGGCGAGATGCCAAAGCCGTGCCCGGTGAAGGCGCAGGCGACCACGAGCCCGGGGACCTCGTCCACGGGGCCAAGCACCGGCACGCCATCGATGCAGACGTCCTCGAATCCGGCCCAAGTGCGCACGATCTTCGCATTGGCGAGCTTGGGGATGTAGCGCAGGATGCCGCGGCAGATGGCGGGCGCCGTGACGGAGGTGGTGCGATTGTGGCCGTTGTCCTCGTTCACGGTCTCGAAGCCGGAGTCGCCGCCAAAGACGAAGGAGCCGTGGCTCGTCTGGTGGCCGTAGAAGTCGGCATCGGCGGTGCCGAGCATCTGCTTGAACATGGGCGGCTCCATCTCGGTGACCAGCGCCTCGATGAGCACGTTGGACATGGGGACGTCGATGCCCACGGTGTTCAGGATCTTGCGGGACGCGTAGCCTGCAGCCACGACCACCGAGCCGGCCTCGAAGGTGCCCTCCGTCGTCACGACCTGGCGAAGCTCGCCCTTGACCTTGCGGAGCTCGAGCACGGGGCAGCCGGAGTAGAAGCGCGCGCCCAGGCGCCGGGCGGCCGTGTAGTAGGCGTAGGTGGCCTTGAGGGGGTTGGCGTGCCCGTCCGTGGGGCACCACGACGCGCCGATGACCTCCTCGGAGAGGTACGGGTTGATGGCGCGGACCTCATCGCCGTCGATCATGCGCATGTCGAGGCCAAGCGCCACGGCCTTGTCGCGCAGTCCGCGCAGAATCTCGAGGTGGCGCTCGGTCTTGCCCAGGCGGAGGTTTCCGCCCTGGCAGTACTCCACGTCGGCGCCGAGCTCCTCGGAGAGCGTGGGCCAGAGGTTCTTGACGGCGTACATCGCAAGCGGGAGCTCGCGCGGGTCTCGGCCGGACTGGCGCACGCCCCCGCCGTTTCTGGTGGAGCCGCCGTTGCCGGTGACCTCGTCCGCCTCGAGCACGGTGACGGAGACGCCCTTCTTGGCGAGGTAGTAGGCCGTGGCGCACCCAATGATGCCGGCACCCACAACAATGACATCAGAGGTCCTATCGCTCATCTCGCTCAGCCTCC
Source organism: uncultured Coriobacteriaceae bacterium (assembly GCA_902795635.1). Lineage (GTDB taxonomy): Bacteria > Actinomycetota > Coriobacteriia > Coriobacteriales > Atopobiaceae > CADBMC01. Next base: position 1,837 of record CADBMC010000027.1, read on the forward strand.
TTCGCGAAGACGCTCATCTCGATGGGACGCATGGGCGCGCGGGAGCTCGCGGGCTCCAGCTCGTCGGGCGAGACGCCCAGCTCGCGGGCTACGATGCCCTTCACCAGGCGCGCGCAGGTCTGGCCCTGGCAGAGGCCCATGCCGCAGCGCAGGTAGCGGCGAATCTCGGCGATGGTGAAGAGGCCGTCG
>CADBMC010000028.1 GCA_902795635.1 uncultured Coriobacteriaceae bacterium
CCTCATAGGCGAGCTCTCGGGCAAGCTGCGGCGCGGCTCGATCGTCGTCTGCGGCACGAACGGCAAGACCACCACCAACAACATCGTCGCCTCCTCCATCGAGGCGTGCGGCCAGCGCGTGCTCTGCAACCGCGACGGCGACAACATGATGCCCGGCGTCGCCACGGCGCTCCTGCCGGGAGGCGAGGCCGACTGGGCCGTCATCGAGGCCGACGAGCTCTCCTGCATCCACATCCTGCCGGCGCTCCGGCCGCGCTACCTGCTCCTTCTGAACCTCTTTCGCGACCAGCTGGACCGCGCGGGCGAGATAGACCACGTGCAGGACGTGCTCGTGGAGGCGCTCGCGCGCTCGCCCGAGACCACCCTCGTGGCCTGCGGGGACGACCCGCTCTCGCAGGGCGTCGCCCTCAGGGCGGCCGCCCGCGGCACGCGCACGCTTGCCTTCGGCATCGGCGAGGACCTGGGACTTGCGCCCGAGCGCGTGGCCGAGGCCAGGTTCTGCCAGGTGTGCGGCGCGCCCCTCTCCTACGACTACCGAACCTATGCGCAGCTCGGGGCCTTCCGCTGCCCCAACGGCGACTTCTCCCGCCCCGAGCTCGACTACGTGGCGACGGGCGTATCCGTGTCGCGCAAGGGCGTCTCGTTCGTTGCCGGCGACGTGCGCGCGGGCACGAGCGCCGAGGTGCACGCCTCGTTCGGCGGCACCTACATGGTCTACAACCTGCTCGCGGCCTTCGCCGTGGCGAGCCTGGCAGGCGTGGGGCCGGCCGCCTTCCAGCACGTGCTCGACGGCTACCACCCGGAGAACGGCCGCCTGCAGCGCTTCCGCGCCCGCGGCCGCGAGGTCATCCTCAACCTGGCCAAGAACCCCACCGGCTTCAACCAGAACATCTCGCTGCTGCTTGCCGACGAGAGGCCGAAGGCGGCCTACGTCGTGGTCAACGACGACTTCAACGACGGCAAGGACATCTCCTGGATTTGGGACATGGACCTCGAGCGGCTCGCCGCCGACCCCGAGATCCGCGTGATGTGCGGCGGGAGCCGCGCCAACGACGTCCAGGTGCGCTGCAAGTACGCAGGCATATCGGCCACGCTTGCCGCCACGGTTTCCGAGGCGCTCGAGCAGGCGGCCGACCTGCCGCTCGACAGGCCCCTCTACGTGCTGTGCAACTACTCTGCCCTCTGGCCTGCCAAGGCGGAGCTCGAGCGGGAGGGGGAGCGGCTATGAGCGCGCGGCGCCTCAAGGTCGTCCATCTCTTCCCCGAGCTGCTGAACCTCTACGGCGACTCGGGAAACATCCTGGTGCTGCGCAGCCGCATGGCATGGCGCGGCATAGAGCCCGTCGTCGAGGAGGTGCACTTCGGCGAGACGCCGAGCTTCGCCGACGCCGACATCGCCTTCATAGGCGGCGGCTCCGACCGCGAGCAGCGCATCGTGTGCGAGAGCCTTCTGGCCCAGCGCGCGGAGCTCGCCTCCTTCGTGGAGGACGGCGGCGCGCTGCTCGCCGTCTGCGGTGGCTACCAGCTGCTGGGCAGCGAGTACGCCATGGGCGACGAGGCCGTGCAGGGGCTCTCGCTCGTGGACCTCTACACCGATCACGGCGACCCGCGCCTCATCGGCAACATCGTGGTGGAGAGCCCCATCTCGCCCCAGCCCATCGTGGGCTACGAGAACCATGCGGGCCGCACGCACCTGGGCGAGGGCGTCACGCCTTTGGGGCAGGTGCTCTACGGGCACGGCAACGACGGCGAGACGGGCCAGGAGGGCTGCCTCTACAAGAACGTCGTCGGCACCTACGTGCATGGGCCTCTCTTGCCCAAGAACCCCGGCGTGGCCGATTGGCTCATCGCGCGGGCGCTCGAGCGCCGCTATGGCACCTCCGAGCTCGAGCCGCTCGACGACGCCGTCGAGCTCGAGGCCAACCGCGTGATGTACGAGCGCCTCATGAGCGGCAAGGTGGCCGAGTAGGCCCCTTCGGCCTCCGCTGCCCGCTCGCATGGCTTCGGCCGCCGCCCCTGCTGCTAGAGTCGTATGAATTGTCAGGCTGGGCCTGCGCCTGGGAAGGCGCAGGCCCCGAAGGGCGGAGGGAGACGGCTCAAGATGGCAGATCATCTCGTTCTCGTGCGTCATGCGAAGGCCGAGGACCTCGCCGAGGCCCCCGACGACCTCTCGCGCAGGCTCACCTGGTCGGGGGAGCACGCGTCCCGCTATGCCATGGGGCGCGTGGCGCCCTTGGTCGAACGCGACCTGGGCGAGGGACCCGTCCAGGTTTGGACGAGCGGCGCAGTGCGCGCCCGTCAGACGGCGGAGGCGGCCGCGAAGGCGCTCGGTCTCGGCCACGATGACGTGCGCGTGGCGGACTCGCTCACCGCAAGCGACGCCGATGCGTTCCTCTCCGAGCTCGCTGCGGCGGAGGGCACCGTGGTCGCCGTGGGGCACAACCCCTTCGCCGAGCGGCTCGTGAGGCAGGAGTGCGGCTGCGAGCTGCGTTTCGGAAAGGCAGCGGCGGCCTGCCTGGCGCCGGCGGCCCCCGGCGCCGGCCATGGCCTCGAGCTCGAGTGGTTCGTGCAAGGCCCCGCCGACGGGCGTTGGGAGACGCTCGCCTCGCTTCTGGAGGCGCTCACGCGCGCCGGGAAGCGCATCGGGTCGGCGGCGCGGTCCCTGCTCGACGATCCTGAGGACGCGGAGGCCCTGCACCAGTACCGCATCTCGCTGCGCGTCGCCCGCTCGCTTCTCGCCTTTGGCAAGCCCTACCTCAGGCGCGGCAAGCTCCGCGAGGCCAACGACGCGCTGAGGGCCCTGCAGGCCCCCACCTCCGAGCTGCGCGAGCTCGACGTGATGGTGGCGCAGCTCCAGGCGGAGGACGCCTCCTCTTCCTACGCCGATGCGGCCGAGCTGCTCTCGGCTTGCTCCCGGCAGCGCGTGAAGGTGCGCGGGAGGTTCTTCGAGGGGCTCTCGAACGCCATGGACGAGGGGCAGGTGCGCCATGCGGTATGCCTCCTGCGCGACATGGGGCTGCGCGCCCAGGTGGAGCGCGACGGGGTGCCCGCCTCCGAGCTCCGGGAGCGCTACCTCGCCCTCGCGAAGGGGTGCCAGGACGACCTCGCCTCCTGCGACCTCGCCGACGCGGAGGCCGTCCACGCGATCAGGAAGCGCTCGAAGACGCTTCGCTACGTGGCCCGCGAGCTCTCGGGGACGCTCGGCGAGGGCTGCGAGCAGGCGGGCGCCAAGGCAAAGTCCATGCAGGGGTTCCTGGGCGAGCTCTGCGACGCGCGCGTGAGCCTGGGAATCGCGGAGGGCCTCCGGGGGAGGGGCGCCGCGGAGCCGGCCGGCGCCGGTGAGACTCCCACCTTCGCCCAGGCCCAGCGTGCGCGCATCGAGGGGATCCTAGGCGAGCTCGCCGCGCCGGGCGATGCCGAAGCGGACGAGGGCGTTGCCGAGGGCGGAAGCCAAGCCTAGCCAGACGCGAAGGCTAGCCCGCGAGCCCGCCTATCACGGCCGCGAAGGTGATGATCACGCCCACGATGGACTCGCCGCCCATGACGCCCGACGCCACGACGAGCCCGCGCTCCTGCGCCTGGGCGGCAGCCTCGGCCGCTTCCGCCTCGGAGGAGCCGCTCGTGCGGCCCTTGCACACGCGGTCGTACACGAGCTTCACGAGCGCTCCGAGCGCTGCCGTGAACGACATATAGAACGGCAGGTAGACGCCCAGCCCAAAGAGCATCGCCGGAAGCCCTGCCCAGTACATGGCGATGCCCGCCACGAGGCCGATCACGAAGGCGGGGACGCTCGGAATGCCGGTGACCATCGTGGCCACGACCGAGGCCTGGGCGGCGACGAAGGCCTTGCCCGGCCCGAAGGCGTCGGGCCCGTAGGCGCTCACGAGTGCCGTCATCACGGCGGCAGCCACCACGGCGCCGATGATGCCGCCGATTGCCTGGCCCACCCACTGCGCACGAGGGCTCGTGCCCAGGATCTGGCCGGCCTTGAAGTCGTTCATGACGTCTCCGGCAAGGCCGCACGCCACGGCCACGATGCCCGCGATGAAGAAGAGCCTCGCCTGCGGGAGCTGGGCGAATGCGGCGACTATGAGCATGACGATGAGCCCGAAGATCTCCATCGGGTCGATGCCCGTCTGCCCGCAGGACTGCGCGGACATGATGGTCGTGACGAACGTGAGCGCCACGACGACGATGGCGGGGACGGGCCCGAGCCCCAGGGCGAACGCGATCAGCACGGCGACGGCGGCCGTGGCGAGCCCCAGGATCCCGGCGTCGGTGCGCAGGCTGCCAGACACGAGCGACGCCTCGTCCTCGCCGCCTTCCGCCTCGCCGGCCGAGCCCTTGGCCTTGAGGCCGGCCACGATGCCCTTTGCCTGCGGGAGGATGTCCTTGAACACGACGGCTATGCCCGAGCCCATCATGAGTCCCATGCCCAGGCTCTTCACCACGGAATCCGCGCCGGCGACGTCCCAGAGCCCGAGCGCCGTCCCGCCCACGGTGATCCCCAGGCTCGCGAACACGGCGCCGGCGGCCCAGAACGCCACGGCGACGCCGCCCACGAGGAAGCCCACCGAGAGCATCATCGGCGAGTTGTAGATGCCGAACGCGACGCCGGGTATGGGGATAGCGGCGAGCATCGTGGGGATGACGCCGAGCGCGTCGCGCAGCACGCTGTAGATGCCCGCGAAGGCCATCGAGCCGAAGAGCTGGCGTCCCGTGGTCCCGCCTGCGTCGGTGGCCTTGAGCGTCTGCGCGGCGGCCGTGCCGGTGGGGAACTCCAGGTCGGCGTCGACGATGAAGTGGCGGTGTATGAGCGCCGTGCACACGAGGCCCATGACGGTGCCCGCGAGCGCGACCAGCAGCATGTCCGTCCAGCTCACCTGGTCGGCCAGGCCGAGCATCCAGGCGCCCGGGATGGTGAAGGCGAGGCCTCCTGCCACCATGGCGCCCGCGGACATGATGGTGTGCGTCACGTTCGCCTCGTTGAGCGACGTGCTGCCGAGCAGCCTCAGGAAGAACAGCGAGATCACGGCCGCGAAGATGATCGGCCAGGGAAGCGCGCCGAGCTTGAGCGCCGTGTACGCCGAGCTCGCGGTGATGATCACGCAGCCGATGCACCCGATGAGGATGCCGCGTCCCGTGAGCTGCTTGCGCCAGCCTTCGTCCTTGGGAGCCTTGCCCATGGTCGCCCCTTCGATCGCATGCCCGCAGGCATCCAACGTCCCGTCCGAGACCCGTCGGACGAGAGCCATATGCGTGCCAAACGAGACCAAAGTATATATTGGTTCGTGGCCGCGGCATGCGATTCCGTGGTGCTTGATGCGATGCCAGCGCAGCGACGTGCCGTGCCGTGCCATGGTCGCTCGCCTCACGCCGGGTGCCTCGGACAAACCCTACGCTTAACCTATGTTTACGAACGCTTGTGGAACAGTTGTTGCAATCCGTCATAGAATGTGGATGGGAGCCAGAGGGGCTTCCGACGTTGGCAGAGAGCATGGAAGGATGTGATGCAGCATGCAGAGGACGAAGGAGCTCTACCCGCTCCGCCGCAAGGTGGCTGAGGCCTGCCGGAACGGCTGGTACATGGGAGGTCGCTACGCGGCCAACATCGACGGGCACGAGCGCGTGTTCCAGGCTGACAGCCTGGGCTGGCTCGCCAAGGACGTGAACGCGTGGCTGGCATCCAACGAGGAGCACCACGCCAACGACCGTCTCCTGGTCAGGTGCATCGAGGCCTGCTAGGAGCCAGGCGTCGGGCGGGGCCCGACGTCTCCGCACGAACATCCGGGAGCCGCGCCTGCGGGCACGGCTCCTTTCTTATATATATGCATGGCAAGCGAGCGACTGCGTGCGAGCGGTGCGTGCGAGCGGCATGGGCGAGGATGCTGGCGAGCGGGCAGGCCGCCCTTCTGTGCCGAGGCCGAGTATCCTGAGGCGCAGCGAGGCCTGCGGCAGGCATCGCGCGAGGGGACGGACGAACATGGCGCGGCCAGGAAGGCAGGACGGGTGGAACAGGCGCGGACGTCACGCATCGTCGAGGCCGGGGAGGGCCTGCTCGAGGTCACCGTCGAGGCGGACGGCATCTCCTGCATGGCGCTGCTCACGAGCCTCGGCATGTCGCGGGCATCGGCGTCGGCGACGCTGGCGCGAGGGCTCGTGAGCCGCAGCGTGAGCCGCGACGTTTCCGCGGGGACGCTTGGCGGCACTCGGGCAGGGGAGGCCTTGGGGCCATCGGATGTCGTGTCCTCTGGCCATGCGATCCGCATCCGCCTCGAGCCGTCGCATGGGCCGGGCCCGTGCGCGAAGGAGGCCGCCGAGGTCCTATGGGAGGACCCGTTCGCCCTGGCAGCAAACAAGCCGGCGGGCATCCTCGTGCATCCGGACGGCGCGACGGACCCCACGCACACGCTTGCCGCCCAGGTGCAGGCCCATCTCGCGCGCGAGGGGAGCTGCGCCGTCGCCCAGGCGGTACAGAGGCTGGACGTGCCGACCACGGGTATCGTCCTGTTCTCGAAGACCGAGCAGTTCCAGCCGGCGTTCGATGCGCTCGTGGCGGGGCATGCCATGGGCAAGCACTACCTCGCAATCGTGCGTGGGGCCCTGCCGGCAGGCACGCGCCTCCGGTTCGACGGGCCCATCGGGCGCGACCGGCACGACGCGCGCCGCATGCGCGTGAGCCCCACGGGCAAGCAGGCGCTGACGGTCGCCCGCGTGCTGGGCTCATCTGGGCAGACGAGCCTCGTGCTCGTCGGGCTGGCGACCGGACGGCGCCACCAGATCCGCGTCCACCTCGCCCATGCCGGCCACCCCATTGTGGGCGACGAGCTGTACGGTGGCATCGCACGGGACGGCTCGGCCGGTTCGAGCCAGGGGCCGAGTCGGGCTGGCTCGGGCGGCATCGCCGCTTCCGGCCTCATGCTCCATGCCTGGCACGAGGCCTTCGACCATCCCGTGACGGGCGAGCGCGTGGAGCTCTGGGCCCCCTGGCCGGAGCGCTTCGGGCTCCTGGGATACCCTGAGTCGAGACATTCGTCCGCGGCTAGGGATATCCTTGCCGCAGGGATGTGATCCGGCGCATCGCGGCGCGCCGGGCATCGGAGACGGTCCGGCATCGGGGACAGGGGAGCACATGTCGCGCAATGGGTCGCGCAGCTCGCGAGAGCGCCATCAGAGGCACCTCGCCACGACGGGGAGCCCGCATGCGAGGCAGGACGGAAGGCGCCACCCGCCCGCCGCTCATCCGCGGGCGCTGCTCGTCATCGTGGCCGTGCTCGCGGTCTCGCTCGCGGGGTTCTGCATCTATGCCTTGGCGAGCTCGTCTGGCGCGGGCGACGCTGGGGCGGCGGCAAGCGCCTCCGCGGCCCGGACGGCATCGGACTCCTCGGCAGCGACCGAGGATTCCGGCAAGAAGGATGACGACCGCGCCGCAACCTTCGCGGCCGATCCCAAGAACACGAACTGGAGCTTCTCGTCCAACGGCAAGAAGACGATCTATCTCACCTTCGACGACGGCCCCTCCGAGAACACGCAGAAGGTGCTCGACATCCTCGACCAGTACGGCGTGAAGGCGACCTTCTTCGTCACGGGCCTGAACCCGGACTACTTCGACATGATCGGCGTGGAGTACGAGAAGGGCCACACCGTGGGCATGCACACCTATACCCACGACTATGCGCAGGTGTATGCCTCCGAGGATGCCTACTTCAACGACCTGTCGCAGATCGCCCAGGTGGTGGAGGGCCAGATCGGCTACGTGCCGGCATTCGTGCGCTTCCCGGGCGGCTCATCGAACACCATCTGCAACGACTACTGCCCCGGCATCATGGGCGTGCTGACGACGGACGTCCCGGCGCGCGGATACCAGTACTACGACTGGAACGCGAGCTGCGGGGACGGAGCCGTCCACACCGCCGACGAGATAGCTGGCTATGCCTGCGATCCGAGCTACCTGCAGTACGAGAACATCATCATGCTCATGCACGACGCGAACGGCAAGGAGTCCACCGTCGAGGCGCTGCCGAGGATCATCGAGTACTACCAGGGCCAGGGCTACGAGTTCGCCGCCATCAGCCGCGACTCGATCGTGGTGCA